>NZ_CEEDDZ010000010.1:0-247836 GCF_979253585.1 Pseudomonas sp. AC463
CTCCGCCTTTTTCCCGTATCCATTGAATCCTCCTGAAGATCGGTCAGAAGGTGTAAACCTTATTCAGGACGGGACAAGACACAAAAAAAGGCCCCTGGGTTCTCACCGAGGGGCCTTTCTCATTTCAGCGGAAAAAGTCAGACCTTATCCAGCTCCGGCTCATCCGCCTGCACATTCACCGGCGCCTTCACCACATCATGGCGACGGATGTATTTCCAGTCCGCCTCATCGATGTAGATTCCGTTCGGCCCGCTGCCGCCTTCCAGGTCGATCGCCACCTGGGCCGACACCTGCGGCTTCACACTCGCCAGGATCGGCACGAAGCCCAGCTGCAAGCTGGTTTCCAGCAGCGCTGCCTGGTTCTTCTCGTCGATATCCGCCGCCTCATCCAGGTAATACGGCAAGCGCACGCGACCGGCCTGGTCGCGGTCCATCAAGTGCAGCAACAAATACATGTTGGTCAGCGCCTTGATGGTCATGGTGGTGCCGTTGGACGCGGCGCCATCGATGTCGGTATGGATCACCGGCTGGCCATGCACCTTGGTGATCTCGAAGGCCAGCTCGAACAGGTCCTTGAGGCCCAACTGGTTATGGTTGGCGGCCACCAGGCGGGCCAGGTATTCCTTGGCCTCTTCGTTCTTGTTGTCCTGCTCGGCGCTCTGGCTGAGGTCGAACACCGACAGGGTTTCGCCTTCTTCATACTGACCGGCACTGTGGATGATCTGGTCGATATGCTTGAGGGCTTCCTTGTTCGGCGCGAGCACGATGCGGAAGCTTTGCAGGTTGGAGACCTGGCGCTTGTTGATTTCGCGGTTGAACAGCGCCAGCTGGTGTTCCAGGCTGTCGTAGTCGCTGCGGATATTGCGCAGGGTACGCGCGATATCGGTGACCGCCGCGCGGCGCGCCTTGCCCAGGGTCAGCGCCTCGTCGGTGCGGTGCGCATAGGCGTTGATCAACAGTTGCAGGCGACGCTCGACATCATCCTCGCTGTCGAACTTGGCCACGCCCTTGAGGCGCACCTGGGCGTAGAGTGCCTCGATCTGGCCATCGGCACGCAGCAGGCCCTGCCAGCTGTCCTGATAGTCGTTGAGCAGCGGCAGCAGGTTGTCCATGGAGTCGTCGACCGTATCCATGAACGGCGTGCCGAACGGCAAATCCGCCGGCAGCAGTTGGCGACGGCGCAGTGCGTCATCCAGCGTGCGCTGCTTGGCTTCCATATCGCCGATCTGCCGGCCGACCAGTTGCAGCTTGGCCGACAGTTGCTGGACGCGTTCGGTGAAGGCATCGCTGGAGCGTTTCAACTCGTCCTGGGCGGCTTCCATCTGCGCCAGGGTTTCCAGTTTTTCGCCTTCTTCGGCGCTCAGGGTTTGCGCGCGGCGGAAGTCTTCCAGGGCTTTTTGCGCGTCCAGCACTTGCTGGTACAGCGCTTCAGTCTGGGTCTTGCTCGCCGCGCGGTCAGAGGCCACGGCTTGCTGGGTTTTCAGTTGCTTGAGTTCTTTTTCCAGGCGCTCTTTCTGGTCGCGCAACGCCGCGCGGTCCGCCAGGGCCTGCAACGCCGGTGGCTCGATGTGCGAGATGTCGACGGACAACCCCGGCACTTCAAAGCGTTCGCCCTTGAAACCATCGAGGATCTGCTCCAGGGATTTGACCCACTGGCCGTCCTCGTCCAGCGTAATGCCATGCTCGCCCAACGGCAGGCTGAACAACGAACTGTTGAACAGGCGCATCAGACGCTCGACATCCTGCTGTGAGAATTCTTCGCGCAGCTTGGCGTAGCTGTTGTTGTCCGCGTGGTCGAGCTGCTGCTTGACCGACTTCAGGCGTTTTTCCAGATCGCGCAAACGCTCGTCCAGGTCCTCGGCGCTGAACTGTCGCGACTGCGCCAACGCGCCGGCCAGTTCATCGTGAGCATCCTTGGCTGCCAGCAGTTGCTGCTCCAGCACCTTCACGTCATCCACCAGCGCGAAGCGATGCTTGAGCACCGACAGCTCGCCCAGCCAACGCTGGATCCCACTGATTTCGCGTTCCAGGCGCATCAGCTCCTGGGTGCCGCCGCGCTGGTCGTTCTGCAAGGCGTCCTGCTCGTTGCGGTAGTGCTCGGCCTGGATGGTCAGTTCTTCCTTGCGTGCACTGGCGTAGTCCGACCAGGTGCCCAGCAACGAATCCAGCAGCGGCGACAGGCGATGCAACTTGCCACGCAGCGTGTCACGCAGGCGCACGCCATTGGCCAGTGCTTCTACCAACGGGCCGGCAGCCACCAGCGAGTTGTAGTCCTGCTCCATGCGACGTACATCGCGGAAGGCTTCTTCGCACGCGGCGATGTAATCCACGCTACCGGAACGCAGGCTGTGTTCGAAGGCATCCAGGAACAGTTGCTTAAGCTTGGCCGCGGTGATTTCACGCATGTGCAGCAAGTTGATAAACAGTGCGCGGAAAGTCTTGAGGCTCTGCTCGCTGGTGGAGCGCAGCGGAATCAGGGTCAGGTCCAGCGGGATCGACGTATGCCCGCCCACCAGCAAACGACGCAGTTCATCCGGCTTGAGTTCGTAGGCTTTCAGGCCCTCGCGCTCAAGGTTGGTGAACAGTTCTTTCTGGCGTAGGCAGGTGTCGTTTTTCTGGTAATGCGCCAGGTCCAGCTTGCCGGCGTAGGCAAAGAACTGGTGGCCGAAACCGCCGCCCGGGCCGCGCCCGACCACGCCGATCACGTGGGGGCCGTGGGGCAGGGAGACTTCCACGAGGATGTAGCTGGTGTCGGTGGCAAAGTAGAAGCGCCGCGATTGCTCCAGGGTGTACTTGCCGAAACTCATGTCCGACATGCGCGCCAGGATCGGGAACTGCAAGGCGTTGATCGACGCGGATTTACCCAGGTTGTTGGCGCCATACACCGACAGCGGTTCTTCCAGCGGGAACAGGCCCAGGCTGTAACCGGCGGTGTTCAAAAGGGCGAAGCGGCGGATGCCGTAGCGTTCCTTGCTCATGCGTCGGTCTCCTGTTCTTCGGCAATGGCGCGGGCCATGGCGTCTTCTTCGCTTTCTTCTTCAAAGTCGCTCAGGTCGAGTGGGTCATCGGTTTTCAGCAACTTTTCGTCGCTGTCTTCGTCGATGATCACCGGCGCCGGCAGTGGCAATACGCTGTGCACGCTGGCCGCCAAGTCGCGGTCTTGTTGCACCGACAGGCACACGTCGAGGAAACGGTGCATCGGCGGCAGGAAGCGGTAGATGCCGCTGTCCTCGCTGGCAAACCCCAGTTGGGTCATGCGGCGCATGATTTTTTCTTCGAGTTCTTCCTGGGTCTGGACCTCGGCCTGGATAAACAGGTCGCGGTATTTTTCCAGCAAGGAGGGCAATTCATCGCGGCCCAGGCTGCCACCGTCGAGCACGGCGATCGGGTCGCGGCCCTGGTCGGCCAGGTGCTCGACGAGGATGAAGGTGAACAGCGCCAACCGCTGCGCAGTCTTGTTCACCTGCGCGCTGGCAATCGCCGAGTCCGGCACGAAGTAATAGAAACCGCGCGTATCGCACACCAGCTCAAAGCCCAGGGCCTTGAACAGCGTGCGGTACTGGTCCTGAAAGTTCGACAGTTGTGCGTACAGCTCCGGGTCGCGGCGGCTGACGTGGTAACCCTTGAACAGCTCGCGAAAGATCGGCGCCAGTTGGGACAGTTCGGATAGATCAAGATGCATGAGGTGTACTCGCAGGTTGCTCGGCGGCGTCAGTGCCGGCCGGGAGCAGGGCGAATGAGCGCAGGCTGACCTGGTGCTCGTGAGTGTGGTATTCGCGGCGTTCCAGGCGTTCGCGCTTGAAGCGTTTTTCCCGCGAGAGCCGCGAGAACCAGTACAGCAATTCGTCGGTGGCGCCGTCGGGTTCCTGCTCCAGCAGCCAGGTCATCAGGTCCGGCATCGGCAGCGCGTCTTCGCAGCGCTCGAGCATTTCCTTGACCGTGCGCGGTGCACGCTGGGCGTCGCCCTTGTGGGATTTGTGCGCCTTGGGGAAGCGCGCCGGTTTCGGCTCGAAATTCGCCAAGGCATACACATAGGCTTCGACCTGGCTGGCGCTGCCCAAGAAGGTGCTTTGCGGCCGCGTGAACATTGGCATCGCCGCTTGCGGCACCGCGTCCAGGCCTTTGCGGCGAATCGCCGACAGCGCCAGCGCCGCGCCACGGGTCACGGCGTTGTGGCGACGCGCTTCTTCACGCAGCGGCAACAGCAGTTCGCGCGCATGGCGCAGGGTCAACTGGGCGCTGGTCTGCATTTCGAGAATGCGCGCGTGGGTGCGCAGCAGCATGTCGTCGTCCACCAAATGGCCGAGGCGCTGCTGCTCGGTGAGCATGCGCAACAGCACATTCTCGACCTTGCGCACGCCTTGCTCGAACGCACCGTCGGCGTTCACCAGTTGGATCATCGGTTCGACGTATTCGTCCCAGGTCGCCAATACCTCGGCGTAACGCTGGCGCAATGGGATCTGCCGGTCGCTGGTCTTGGCGCGGTCGGCCACGGCGGCGAGGGCCTGTTCGTCATTGGCGAGTTTTTTCAGCACATCGCGCACGCGCATATCCAGCAGGCGCAGTTGGCGGGCCAGGTCGTGGCCATCACGGATGTCGAAGGCGTCCTGGATGTAACCCGCCAGGCGCTCGAGGTGGCGCAGGTAGGCTTCGATTTCCAGGCACAGGCCAAGCCGGTGCTCCTTGCGAAGATAGGCCAGGAAGTCGTGGATCTGCGCGTTCAGCTCGAAACGGTTCGGGCTTTTGGCGACAGGTACCAGGATATCCAGGCGAATCCACACGTCCAGCAGGCTGGTGATGTCCTGGGGCGTGCTGTCCAGTTGTTGGGCGGCCAGTTGCGCGCGCAGCTCGCCGAGGCTCAAGGTGCCTTGGTCGAAGTGTTCGCACAGTGGCTCAAGTAAGGCCCAGTGTTCGGCGAGGGCGCGCAGGACGCGCTTGGGTTCGATCATGGGAATGGCCGGCTGGTTGGCGATTAAAAGTCGCGATTGTACTGCATCAGGCGCGGGATTTATCCACAGCCGGTCAGTGCACAGTGGGCGATTGTTGCCGAACAGCGGTAGAATCCCCGCTCTTTACTTATCCACAAGTGGCCGAGCTGTGCTTATCGAGTCCCGACGTCGCGCTTACTTGACCGCCATGCAGGTGGTCAACTGGCTGCCCCGCACCGAACTGCCGTTTGCCGCGCCGTCGCGGCCCGAGCTGCTAGAGGCGCTCGAGCCGTATGAGGCGTTCGAGGCCTCGGGCGAGGAAGCTGCTGCGCCAGTGGCGGTGGTCAAGCCAGCCCCCGAGGCGCGCCCGGTGGTCGAGCGGGCCAAGATCGAAGTGCCACGCCCGTCGCCAATCGCCAAGCCGATGGTGGCCGAAGAGGTTGCGCCGGTAGTCAAGGCACCGGTGGTGCCGCCGCCGCGTTTTGCCTTGCAACTGCTGCGGGCCGGGCGCTGCCTGCTGCTGGTGGAATTGCCCACCGGCGAGCGTTTCCAGACCCGCGACCCCGCCTACATGCTGCTCAAGGACATGCTGCGCGCCGCCGGCTTGCCTGACAGCCCGCAGATTGTCGGCGACCCGGTGCGCTGGCCATTGCTGGTGCGCGGCACCATGGACCAGGGCCCGGAAGCCGCGCGGGATTTTGTGCAAGGCTTTGTGTCGGCGCGCCTGGAAGACGAACCCTGTGTGTGCCTGTGGCTGATCGGCCTGCCCGCCGTGCGTTTTGCCGGCGAGGCAAACGCCGAGGCCTGGTACCGCGAGCTGCAGGTCGAAGGCCTGGGTTCGGTATGGGCCCTGCCGGGCCTGGAATTATTAATGGAAGAGCCACAGCGTAAGGCTGATGTCTGGCAAGCCATGCGCCGGCTGATGGCGCGCTGGAAAACAACCGATGAGTGAGGCTTTATCCTTCCGCCCGATGACCGAGGCCGACCTCGACGCCGTGCTGAAAATCGAATACGCGGCGTTCAGCCATCCCTGGACCCGTGGGATCTTTCTCGACGGGCTGGGCAAGTACCAGATCTGGCTGATGTTCGAAGGCGAGCAGCAGGTGGGCCACGGCGTGGTGCAGATCATTCTGGATGAAGCGCATTTGCTCAACATCACCGTCAAGCCGGAAAACCAGGGGCGTGGGTTGGGCTTGAGCTTGCTCGAACACTTGATGTCTCGGGCTTATGAGGCCAAGGCGCGAGAATGCTTCCTGGAAGTGCGCGACAGCAATACCGGGGCGTTTCGGTTGTATGAGCGTTATGGCTTCAACGAGATTGGTCGCCGCCGGGATTATTACCCGGCTGTGGGTGGCCGCGAAGACGCCGTCGTCATGGCCTGCACCCTGGTCGATTAAACGCTGAAACCCATGTGGGAGGGGGCTTGCCCCCTCCCACATGTTGAACCGCATTTGTTCAGCGGTTGCCGTCGACGGGGTCGATATCGGCCAGCTCCGCCTCATCCAGCCCATTGCCGCCGCCAATCTCGTCCTCATCCACAATGCTGAGGTCGAAGTCGGCAGGGTTGTCTTCCCCGGCTTCCCGTGCATCCCGCGCGCCATCCTCATGGATCAGCGTCTCCGGGCTCATGTCATCGTCAGTCGGCTCATGGTCATCGGTCGACGCTCCCGTCAGCCCGGCCTCGCGTACCCGTTCGTCGGGCATCAGGTGCTCACGCTCGCGGCGCGGAATCTCCTCGCCGATTTCCGCCGTCGGCTCTTCTTCATCAAAATCCAGCTCGCGCATCGAACCCATGCGGTCTTCATTGTCGTCAATCGGTTCGGGCTGCGTAGCGCCGTAGGGACGTCGTGATTCAGTCATGGCCAATCCTCATACTGTGGGGCTTATAGTGTGTGGACCGGCGCGTTTGCCTAAAGATTCAAGCTAATTTGCGCGCGGCGTGACCTGGGCGAGGGGTTGTCAGTCACAAAACTGCGCATCATTCCTGAGGCTTTCCCTGATGAACGAACTACAAGACCTGCTTGATAACAACGAACGCTGGGCGGATGCGATCAAACAGGAAGATCCCGAATTCTTCGCCAAGCTCGCCCGCCAGCAAACGCCGGAATACCTGTGGATCGGCTGTTCCGACGCCCGCGTGCCGGCCAACGAGATCGTCGGCATGCTGCCCGGCGACCTGTTTGTGCACCGCAACGTGGCCAACGTGGTGCTGCACACAGACCTCAATTGCCTGTCGGTGATCCAGTACGCGGTTGATGTGCTCAAGGTCAAACACATCCTCGTCACCGGCCACTATGGCTGCGGCGGCGTACGCGCGTCGATGCAGGACCGCCAGTTCGGCCTGATCGACGGCTGGCTGCGCACCATCCGTGACCTGTATTACGAAAACCGCGATGTGCTGGCCCAGTTGCCGACCGAAGAAGAACGCGTCGACCGCCTGTGCGAGCTGAATGTGATTCAACAAGTGGCCAACGTCGGCCATACCAGCATTGTGCAAAACGCCTGGCATCGCGGGCAGAGCCTGTCGATTCACGGCTGCATCTACGGCATCAAGGACGGCCGCTGGAAGAGCTTGAACACCACCATCAGTGGCTTCGAGCAGTTGCCGCCGCAGTACCGCCTGCGTCCGCTGGGCGAAGCCTAAGGGCGTTTGTGCTCGCGCCACTCGGCCATGAACGCCTGGCCCTCTGCGCTCAGGGCCTCCTGGCTGCCGGTGATCCAGCCCCGGCAGTTCAGCTCGCCGCATTGGCAGGCGAACTGCCGGAACAGCGCGTCCTCGGTGCTGGCGTAATCCAGGGTCAGCCGCGTGCCGGTGGCGATGGGCTGTAACGTCCAAAGCTCCAGGTAGGTGGTGTCGAAAAACACGTTGGGGTTGCACGAGTGCCGCAAGAGGCCGCAGAACCAGCTGTCGTACAAGTGGATGCGCGCCGACAACTGCAGCGTGTGGGGCCGCCGCTCGTTCACGGCGTAGCCGGAAACCCTGGCAATGCGTACACGGCCGTCGAGGTCTTTGCGTGTCTGGACCCCCGCAGGCGTGCCAGTCGAGGCTTGCATCACCTGAAAGTGCTCGGATGACGGGTAACCGTGCTCGGCAAGCAGCGTCTTGAATGGGTACAGGCAGTCACTCACAGCGGTTTTAGCCTTATCCATGGCCTGAGTTTTCATAACTCTCCTTGGTTAGGCTGCATCGACCTGCGGGTGGTGGCTGACTACCAGTCTTGCAGCGGATGGGCCCGGCTCAAGACTTACGCAAGATGAAGCCGATTACTACTGTCAAATCTGACAGTAGTAATCGGCTTTTTTTTGTGCCGTTTACAGGGCGGGAGCGCTGATGGCTGGCGCCGGGGCGGCATTCTTGAGCTGTTTGAGCTGTGCCTTGATGACCGGCGTGGCGCATTTGGCATTGGCCTGTTCCGGGGGCAGGTTGCGCACCGATGTGTAGAACAGTTCACACGTCTGCTCTTTACGCGTGACTTGCCAGGTATTCATGCACGCTTTGAGCAGCACATTCGGGTCGCTGGCCGGCTTCTGGCCCATGCCGGCCTGCCAGCAGGCGGCGCTCAAGTCCTGGCCCATCACTTTCAAACCGGCCTCGTCGGCTTTCTGCTCATCGCCGTCATAGCTGGCAGGGTCGGCCGCGTACCAGATGTAGCTCGGGTGGTTGGAGCCGAGTACCGACACGGTCTTGCCCGCTGTGGGGCTGATCTGCGCCAGGCCCAGGACGGTCACGTTCTGGCCATACTGTTGTTTGATCCAATTACGCACCGGCGCGCCGAACGCGACCATCGGCAACGAGCCGTTGGCTTGCAGGCTCAGCTCCTGGACCATGCGCGTCTGGTAGTCGCTGAAATAGCTGTAGATGCCTTCCAGATCCTTGCCCGCATTGGAGGGGGCGGCGATGGGGGCGATATCGATAATGGTCTGGTAGGCCGGGGTTTCGGTGGCCGGCACGCCGTTGTCGGTGAGCAGCGTGGCCCAGCGGTCGGTGGTGGCCGATTCCAGATAGTCCTGGGCCTGGGTCAGCGAGTAATCCGGCGGGAAGTGCAGCAGCTCGATGCTTTTACGGTTTTCCAGGGCCATGCCCAGCGGCAGGAACAGGTACCAGTTGTAGGCCCACTTGCCATCGCCGTTGAGTTTGCTCGCGCCCTGGTAGGCAAGGTCGGCGGTGTTGAGCAAGGCCGTCAACGGCTGGCCGTAGGTGTCGGGCACGCCCGTGAAGGTTGCCGATACCTGGCCGTCACGGGTTTTGACACTGACCTTGGCCCGGCTGTAACCGTCGCGCTGCAGGCTCTGGTTCAGGTAATGCTCGGCGGTCTGCTCCAGCGTCCATGGTCGAAAGCAGATCACGTTGCAGTTATTGGGGAACGCGAACAACTGGGTGACGCGTTGCGTGCTGCCCAGCGGTACCTCGATGTCGGCCTGTACGACCGCACTGGCCAGCAGTGCGGCCAGGGTGAAGGACAACCTGGTCGGTTTGAACATGCTTGATTCCTTGTCAGCGAAAGCCCGTCTGCGCGGGATGAAAGCCCACTTCCACACAGTAGCGGTTGACCAGGGAAACCGCGTGCTAAATCGCCGGGCGTGTCGCTATTGGATAAGAAAACCTACAGGTTGAACTGCAATGCGTTGCTCAAATCGCCCATCGGCTGCTGACCACGGGCAATCATCGCGTCATCCCGCTGCTTGAGGCCGTCGAGTTTCTCCAGTTGGAACACCCGGGTAATCAAGCGCAGGATCGACGCAGTGTCGTACACCGTATGGTCCACCGTGCCTTTGCGCGCAAACGGCGAAACCACCAACGCCGGAATCCGCGTACCCGGGCCCCAGCGGTCGCCTTTGGGCGGTGCGACATGGTCCCACCAGCCGCCGTTTTCATCGACGGTGACCACCACCACCATGTTTTTCCACTGCGGGCTTTCCTGCAGCACTTTCAGGGCGCGGGCGATATGGCGGTCGCCCGAAGCGACGTCGGCGTAACCGGCGTGCATGTTCAGGTTGCCCTGGGGCTTGTAGAAACTCACGGCGGGCAGCTTGCCGGCCTGGGCGTCGGCGAAGAACTTGTTGGTGCTTGATTCGTCGCCCAGCCCGCCGTCACGCAAGCGTTTGTCGCGTTCCACGCGGTTTTCGGGCCCTTGTTGCTTGAAGTAGTTGAACGGCTGGTGGTGGTACTGGAAGTTCGGAATTTTCGGAATGCCGCCCGAATCCTTGAACTGATCCAGCGTCGCCTGCCACGCCCCGGCGTACCAGGCCCAGTCGACATTCTGTTTCGACAGTTTGTCGCCGATGTGTTCGTGGGTTTGCGGCACCAGCACGTTGGGCAGGTCGGGCTTGGAGTAATCGGGGTTTTGCGGGTCGCGGATCCAGGTCGGCCAGTAGGGCGGGGCCAGGGTGTTCACGCCGTAGCCGTCCGGCGTCAGCGCGCTGGGGCCGAACTGCGGTGGGCCGGTCATGGCGCTGGCGGGGGACTTGTCCAATGGCTTGAGGCGCGAGTCGCTGGGGTCGTCACTTTGCAGCGTGGCGATCTGCGCCTTGGCCACCGATTGCGCGGCATTCGGGTAAAACGGCGCGGTGGCGCTGATCAGGTATTGATGGTTAAGGAACGAGCCGCCAAACGCGCCCTGGAAGAAGTTATCGCAGAGCACAAACTCCTTGGCCACGTCCCACAGGCGCAGGGCGTAACGGCTCTGGGCGTAATGGCCCATCACCAGGCCACCGGAATCGGCCCAGGCGACGAAACCGTCGTTTTTGCCGCCATTGATTTGCATCTGGTTCTGGTAGAACACATGCCACAGGTCACGGGTGACCAGGCTCAGGGGCAGGTCTTCGGCATTCGGGCCCTTGAGGGCGTACGGTGCGTTGGGCAGGTTTTGCTGGAATTGCACTTCGCTGGGATAGGTCACCCCGTCCACGCTTTGCGGGCCGACCTGCAACACGCCGCCCCAGGCCGGAGGCAGGGAGGTCAGCAGGCTGGCGTCGCGGTCGCGCTGCTGGTACTCGGCGGGGGAAAGCGCCGACAGCGGTTTCTCCACGCCAGGGAAGTCCGCAAACAGGTTGTTGAAGCTGCGGTTTTCGGCGTAGATCACCACCACGGTTTTCACCTGGTCATGCAACGCCTTGTCCAGCTCCTGGGGCGTGAGCGGTCGCGCTACCGGTGTACCCGCTGTTTCGGTGGCGTGGCCACGGGCACTCAAGGTCGCGCCCACCCCCAGCACCGCCGCGCCTCCCAGGAAGCGTCGACGGCTGGTGTCGACTGGCGGTTGGGCTACGGAATCGGGGGAAGGGCGGTCTTCGTGCTCGTCACTCATGTCTGGAAGTCCCTGCGGGCTAGTTGTTGCAAGATATTTCGCAGGACGGTAGCAATGGAATGTGACGGAACGAAGACAGCCGTCTGAACGCTACCGGCCGATCACAACAAGCGCAGGGCCAATTGGCTGCCGGCGAGCAAATACTGGACCTGGGACGCCAAGGCATCCTTGACGATGGCCTCGCCGGTGTCGGTCAGCTTGGCTTTCTTGGCGTCCACGACACTGGCTTGCAGCAGCTGCATGGCCACGTCCATGGCCTTCTGGAACGCGGTCACATTGTTGTGCTGGCCAAACTCCTTGATAACCGTGGCCATGCGGCAATCGGCGTTGTCGCGCAGGCCCTGGTATTCAACGAACGACACGCTGCCGTCCTGATAAATGGCATTGATCAACTCTTCCAGCGATTTGGATAGGGGCGTCATCGGATTTCCTTGGGGTGTGGTGAGGAGGGATCCGAGACAGGTTAATCAACAGCGCTGGAGGGGGCAGTCAGGGGGTGCCGCCACAATGAGTGGGACAACCCCGACGCATTTCATCAGAAAGGTTACGGCATCACCGGCGGCAAATACTTCAACGTCGTCCCCAGCGCCCACAGCAAAAACAGCACCAGCGGCGTGTGCACCAGCAACTGCACAAACGAAAAACCGATCAAGTCCCGCGCCTTGAGCCCCAGCACCCCCAGCAGCGGCAACATATAGAACGGGTTGATCAGGTTCGGCAGCGCCTCGGCGGCGTTGTAGATCTGTACCGCCCAGCCCAGGTGGTATTGCAGGTCGTTGGCGACTTGCATCACGTAGGGCGCTTCGATGATCCACTTGCCGCCGCCCGACGGGATAAAGAAGCCCAGCACTGCCGAGTACACGCCCATCAGCAGCGCGTAGGTGTCGTGGGAGGCGATGGAGGTGAAGAAGGTCGAGATATGGTGCGCCAGGGTCTGGCCGTCACCGCCCTTGACCACCGTCATCAATGCCGCGATCGAGCCGTACAGCGGGAATTGGATCAGCACGCCGGTGGTGGTAGGCACGGCGCGCGCTACCGCATCGAGGAAGCTGCGCGGGCGCCAGTGCAGCAGGGCGCCGACCATGATGAACAGGAAGTTGTAGGTGTTCAGCCCCGAGATGGCGCTGATCGCCGGCTTGGTCGAGAACTCGTGGAACAACCAGCCGGCCGCCAACAGCGCCAGCAGGATGGTCAGCAGCGGGCTGTGCTCCAGCCATTCGCCGGGGCGCGTCGGCGCCTGCGGCTTGGGCAGGTTGAAGGCCGGGTCGACGCCGCAGGCCTTGGCGTCACGCGCGCTGTTCGGGCCGGGGGCGGTGGCGTAGGCGATGATCAGCGACACCACGATCAGGGCCAGCAACAGCACGCCGGATTGCCACAGGAAGATGGTCTCGGTGAAGGGGATCATGCCGGTGATCGACAGGATCGACGGCGGCAAGCTGGCCGGGTTGGCCTGCAACTGCGCGGCCGACGACGACAGCCCCAGCGCCCAAACGGCACCCAGGCCGAGATAAGCCGCCGCCCCCGCCGCACGGTAATCCATGCGCAAATCCGTACGCCGCGCGAGTGCACGCACCAGCAAACCGCCGAACACCAGGGACAGGCCCCAGTTGAGCAGCGAGGCCACCATGGAAATCAACGCGACCCAGGCCACGGCTGAGCGGCCGTTCTTGGGGATGCGCGCCAGGCGGTCAATCAGCTTCACCGCCGGCGGCGAGCTGGCGACCACATACCCACCGATCACCACGAAGGCCATCTGCATGGTGAACGGGATCAGGCTCCAGAACCCGTCGCCAAAGGCTTTGGCGGCCTCGGTCGGCGCGGCGCCCATGCCCAGGGTCGCCACGGCCACGATAATCACGGCGAGGGCGGCAAACACCCAGGAGTCAGGGAACCAGCGTTCGGCGAAGTTGGAGCAACGCAGGGCAAATCGGGCATAGCGGCTTTCTTCGATAGCATCGGCCACGAGTCGTACCTCTTGTATTTATTATGGGGGGGCAGTTTGCGCGCATGTTCCTCCACGGCCATTGATATGGGAATGCAGTTATCTTCATCGATCCATGAGGAAAACAAATATATCTGCTGTGATTGCCATCATTCGGCTCAGCTCATAACCTGCACGCCATTTTGTTTGTCTGCCGAGCCTCATCATGACTGCCACCTCTGTTGCACAGGCGCAGCGTTTTTCCCGCTCCGACTACAAAACCCTGGGCCTGGCCGCCCTGGGCGGAGCCCTGGAAATCTACGACTTCATTATTTTCGTGTTCTTTGCGCTGACCCTCAGCCAACTGTTTTTCCCGCCGGAAATGCCCGAGTGGCTGCGCCTGCTGCAAAGTTTCGGGATTTTCGTGACCGGCTACCTGGCGCGCCCGCTGGGCGGCATCCTGATGGCGCACTTTGCCGACCATCTGGGGCGCAAGCGCGTGTTCAGCTTGAGCATCCTGATGATGGCCTTGCCCTGCCTGCTGATCGGGATCATGCCCACCTACGCGCAAATCGGCTATTTCGCACCGCTGATCCTGCTGGCGCTGCGCGTGCTGCAAGGCGCCGCGGTGGGCGGCGAAGTGCCCAGCGCCTGGACCTTCGTGGCCGAGCACGCACCGCGCAACCACCGTGGCTACGCCCTGGGCTTCCTGCAAGCCGGCCTGACCTTCGGCTACCTGCTTGGCGCACTCACCGCGACGCTGCTGGCGCAGGTGTTCACCCCGGCGGAAATCCTCGACTACGCCTGGCGTTTTCCCTTCCTGCTCGGCGGTGTGTTCGGCGTGATTGGCGTGTGGCTGCGTCGCTGGCTCAGCGAAACCCCGGTGTTCCTCGAAATGCAGGCGCGCCGCCAGGCCGCCGCCGAAATGCCCTTGCGCACCGTGCTGCGCGACCACCGCGCGGTGCTGCTGCCGGCGATGATCCTCACCTGCGTGCTCACCTCGGCCGTGGTAGTACTCGTGGTCATCACCCCGACCATGATGCAGAAAACCTTCGGCATGAGCCCCAGCCATACCTTCGCCTTGAGCGCGCTGGGCATCGTCTTCCTGAACATCGGCTGCGTGCTCGCCGGCCTGCTGGTGGACCGCATCGGCGCCTGGCGCGCGGTGCTGGTCTACAGCCTGTTGCTGCCGGTGGGCATTGCGCTGCTGTACGCCAGCCTGATCAGCGGCGGCGTGTGGCTGGGCGCGGCGTATGCCGTGGCAGGCTTGAGCTGTGGCGTGGTGGGCGCGGTGCCGTCGGTGATGGTCGGGCTGTTTCCGGCGCAGGTGCGGGTGTCGGGGATTTCCTTCACCTACAACATTGCCTACGCGCTGTGGGCGAGCACGACACCGCTGATGCTGATCGCGCTGATGCCCACCAGCCCGTGGATTTGCGTGGGCTATTGCGTGGTGATGGGCGCGGTGGGGGTGGTGAGTGTGGCGCTGTTTGGCAAGCGCCACACCTTGGCTGCGTAGGGTTACGTCAGAAAGTGCCAGAGCAGCAACGTACCCACCAGCCCGACTACCGAAACAATCGTCTGCAACACCGACCACACCCAGATCGTCTGCTTCAACTGCAAGCCGAAGTACTCACGCACCATCCAGAACCCGGCGTCGTTGACGTGGCAGAAGAACACCGAACCCGCGCCAATCGCCAGCGCCACCAGTGAACTTTGGGTGGCGGCCAACCCGGCCATCATCGGCGCGAGGATGCCCGCCGTTGTGGTGGTGGCCACGGTGGCCGAGCCGGTCGCCTGGCGCAGGGCCACGGCGATCAACCAGGCCAGCAGCAGGTACGGCATGTGCGCGCCTTCGGCGACCTTGCTGATGGTCTGGCTCACGCCGGCGTCCAGCAGGGTTTGCTTGAGGCCGCCGCCGGCGCCGATGGTCAGCAGCAACACGGCGATGGGCGCGAGGGCCTTGCGCAGGGTGTTGCCGACTTCGGCGCGCGGCATGCCGGCCGCCCAGCCAAGGCAGATCACGGCGGCGATTACGGCCAGGCCGAGGGCGATCAGCGGTTCGCCGAGAAACTTCAACGTCAGGCCCACTGTGCTTTCAGCCGGCAGGGCGACTTTGGCCAAGGTGCTGCCGAGCATCAGAATCACCGGCAACAGAATGATCAGCAACGACACGCCGAAGCTCGGCTGGCGCGGCGCCTTGGGCGGGGCGCTGAACAGCGCGCCAATGTCGGCCGGTTCGTCCACGTGCAGGCGCTTGGACAGCCAGTTGCCATAGATCGGCCCTGCGAGGATCACCGCCGGCACCGCCAGGCAGAAGCCCAGCAACATGGTCAGGCCCAGGTCGGCGTGCAGCGCGCCCACCGCAATCAGCGGGCCCGGGTGCGGCGGCATCAGGGCGTGCAGGGTGGTCATGCCGGCCAGCGCCGGAATCGCGATTTTCAGCAACGGCTGGTTCGAGCGCTTGGCCATCACAAAGATGATCGGCACCATCATCACCAGGCCCACTTCAAAAAACAGCGGCAGGCCGATCACCATCGCCACCAGCGCCATCACCCACGGCAATGACTTGCCCTTGCCGAGCCCAAGCAGGGTGGTAGCGATACGGTCGGCCGCGCCGGATTCGGCCATCAGTGCGCCGAGCATCGAGCCCAGGGCAATGATGATCCCGGCTTCGCCAAGGATCGCCCCGGCGCCTTTGCTGAACGCCTTGGCCACTTCTTCCGGCGGCAGCCCGGCGCCGACCCCGGCGATAAATGTGCCGATCAGGATCGACAGGAACGGTGGCAATTTGGTCGCGCTGATCAGCACGATGATGCTGGCGATGGCCAGCAAAACGCAGAGCATGAGGCGGGTGTCGTGAACCATCCACGCGGCAGTCGATAACTCCAAAACGGGACTCCTTATCGAACAGGTTGGGAAAATTGTTTCTTTTTGTTTCCTGCCTGAAAAGCATACCTGATCCCGCAGTGGCCAAGTGCTTATGTACCGTTTTGGTGCGATCAACGGCTCAGGGCCAGCACCCCCGCCGCAGAGCCATTGCTGTCGGATTTGTAATCTTTGCTCCACCGCCCTGATAGGTCCCCAACGCTACATTGCCCCCGCTTGGACTTTCTCGGCGTGGAACTCTCGTTATGGCAATTTCGGTTAAAAAACTTCTGATGGCGGGCCTGTTATGGGGGGCCGTCACGGCTGCCCAGGCGCAAACCCTGACCCTCGATTCAGCCCTGCAAAGCGCCTTCGCCAACAACCTCGACCTGGCGGCCGCGCAATGGGAAATCGACATTGCCCAAGGTGCTCGCCAGCAGGCCGGTCTGATCCCCAACCCGGTGGCCTCCTGGGACGCCGAAGACACCCGCCGCAACAGCCGCACCACCAGCATCAAACTCAGCCAGACCCTGGAACTGGGCGGCAAACGCGGCGCGCGCATTGATGTGGCCATCCGTGGCCAGTACGCCGCCGCGCTGACCCTCGAGCAGCGCCGCAACACGTTGCGCGCCGAGGTGATCGACAGCTACTACAGCGCCCTGCGTGCCCAGGAGCGCCTCGACCTCGCGCGACGTTCCCTGGCCCTGGCCGAGCGCGGCCTGGTGGTCGCCAAGGGGCGCGTCAGCGCCGGTAAAACCTCGCCGGTGGAAGCCACCCGCGCCCAGGTGCAGCTCGCGGAGATCCGCTTGGAATTGAACCGCGCCCAGGCCGGCCTCACTGACGCCTACCGCCGCCTCGCCGCCAGCACCGGCAGCGCGTCACCCGACTTCCAGGCCGTCGTCAGCCAAAGCCAATCCGCGCCGCCCCTGCCGGCCGCTGCGCAACTGCTGGCGCGCCTGGAGCAAACCGTGGAGCTGCGCCTGGCCGAGCTGCAAATCCTGCAGAGCGAAGCCAGCGTGGGCCTGGAAAAAGCCCAGCGGGTTCCCGACCTCGATGTGTCCATCGGCAGCCAATACGACGCCAGCGTGCGCGAGCGCGTGAACCTGGTCGGCGTGTCGATGCCGATCCCGCTGTTCAACCGCAACCAGGGCAATGTGCTCGCGGCCAGCCGCCGCGCCGACCAGGCCCGCGACCTGCGCAACGCCACCGAACTGCGCCTGCGCACCGAAACCCGCCAGGCCCTGGACCTGTGGCAAACCGCGAACACCGAAGTGCTCGCGTTCAACCAGCAGATCCTGCCCGCCGCCCAAAGCGCGGTAGACAGCGCCACCCGTGGCTTCGAGATGGGCAAGTTCAACTTCCTCGATGTGCTCGACGCCCAGCGCACCCTGATCGCGGCGCGCACCCAATACCTCACGGCGACCGCCCAGGCCACCGACGCCTGGGTGCGCATCGAACGGATCTACGGCGACCTCGCCCGGCCTTGATATTTTCTGGAGTCTCTTATGAACAAACGACATGGCGTGGCACTGGCCATCGCCCTGGGCCTGCTGCTGCCCGGTTTTGCCGGCGCCGAGGAAGAAGAAGGCCTGATTGAACTGACCGAACAGCAGATCCAGGCCGCCGGCATTCAACTGGCCCCGGCCCAACCCCGGGCCATCAGCCTGCTGCTGACCCTGCCGGGCGAGGTGCGCTTCGACGAGGACCGCACCTCGCACATCGTCCCGCGCGTGGCCGGTGTGGTGGAGGCGGTGAAGGTCAACCTCGGCCAGGCGGTGAAAAAGGGCGACGTGCTGGCGGTGATCGCCAGCCAGCAGATTTCCGATCAGCGCAGCGAGCTGGCCGCCAGCACGCGGCGTGTCGAACTGGCGCGCACCACCTTCCAGCGCGAACGCCAATTGTGGAAGGACGAGATCTCCGCCGAGCAGGATTACCTGCTGGCGCGCCAGACCTTGCAAGAGGCGGAAATCGCCCTGAATAACGCGCGCCAGAAGATGACGGCCCTCAGTGGCAGCGCCGTCTCGGTCGGTGGCAATCGTTATGAATTGCGCGCGCCCTTCGCCGGCACCGTGGTGGAAAAACACCTGGGCGTCGGCGAGGTGGTCAGCGAAACCAGCAATGCCTTCACGCTCTCGGATCTGTCCCAGGTGTGGGTCACGTTCGGCGTGTTTCCCAAGGATTTGAACAAGGTTCAGTTGGGTAAGGCGGTGAAAGTGATCTCCACCGAAATGGGCACCGACGTGCAGGGCACCGTGGCCTATGTCGGCAACCTGCTGGGCGAGCAGACGCGTACCGCCACCGTGCGCGTGAGTGTGCCCAACCCCGACGACGCCTGGCGCCCGGGGCTGTTTGTAAGCGTGCAATTGGCCACCGACACCTATCAGGCCAAGGTCAGCGTGCCCGTTGAGGCGATCCAGACGGTTGAGGACAAACCCTCGGTGTTCGTGCGCACCGCCGAAGGTTTCATGACCCGCCATCTGGAACTCGGCGTGAGTGAAAACGGCTACGTCGAAGTGCGCCAGGGCCTCGACGCCGGGGCGCAGGTGGCCACGGTTGGCAGCTTCATCCTCAAGTCCGAACTGGGCAAGGGCTCGGCCGAGCACGCCCATTGATCCTGCGAGTGATTCCCCATGTTTGAGCGCCTTATCCAATTTGCCATCGAGCAGCGCATCATCGTGCTGTTGGCCGTGCTGTTGATGGCCGGCGTCGGCATCGCCAGCTATCAGAAACTGCCCATCGACGCGGTGCCCGACATCACCAATGTGCAGGTGCAGATCAACTCGTCGGCGGCCGGTTTTTCGCCGCTGGAAACCGAGCAGCGCATCACCTTTCCCATCGAGACCGCCATGGCCGGTTTGCCCGGCATGCAGCAGACCCGCTCGCTGTCGCGCTCGGGTTTGTCCCAGGTCACGGTGATTTTCAAGGACGGCACCGACCTGTTCTTCGCTCGCCAGTTGGTCAACGAGCGCCTGCAGGTTGCCCGCGAGCAATTGCCCCTCGGCATCGAAACGCAGATGGGCCCGATTTCCACCGGGCTCGGGGAAATTTTCCTCTGGACCGTAGAGGCCAAGGACGGCGCACTCAAGGACGACGGCACGCCTTACACGCCGACCGACCTGCGGGTGATCCAGGACTGGATCATCAAGCCGCAGTTACGCAACGTGCCCGGCGTGGCGGAGATCAACACCATCGGCGGGTTTGCCAAGGAATACCAGATCGCCCCCGACCCCAAGCGCCTGGCGGCCTACAACCTGACCCTGGGCGACCTGGTGACCGCGCTGGAACGCAACAATGCCAACGTCGGCGCCGGGTACATCGAGCGCAGCGGCGAGCAGTTGCTGATCCGCGCGCCGGGGCAAGTGGCGTCGATCGAAGACATCGCCAACATTGTGATTACCTCATCGGATGGCACGCCTATCCGCGTGAGCAATGTCGCCCAGGTCGAGATCGGACGTGAGCTGCGCACCGGCGCGGCCACCGAAAACGGCCGTGAAGTGGTACTGGGCACGGTGTTCATGTTGATCGGCGAAAACAGCCGCAGCGTGTCGCAGGCGGTGGCGAAAAAACTCGAAAGCATCAACCGTTCGCTGCCCGAAGGGGTGGTGGCCGTGACCGTGTATGACCGCACTACGCTGGTCGAAAAAGCCATCGCCACCGTCAAGAAAAACCTCTTCGAAGGCGCGCTGCTGGTGGTCGCGGTGCTGTTCCTGTTCCTCGGCAATATCCGCGCGGCGCTGATCACCGCGATGGTGATTCCGTTGGCGATGCTGTTCACTTTTACCGGGATGTTCACCAATAAAGTCAGCGCCAACCTGATGAGCCTCGGCGCGCTGGATTTCGGCATTATCGTTGACGGCGCAGTGGTGATCGTCGAGAACGCCATCCGCCGCCTGGCCCATGCGCAGCAGCGTCACGGCCGCCTGTTGACCCGCAGCGAGCGCCTGCACGAAGTGTTCGCCGCCGCCAAGGAAGCGCGCCGCGCGTTGATCTTCGGGCAACTGATTATCATGGTCGTGTACCTGCCGATTTTCGCCCTCACCGGCGTGGCCGGGAAGATGTTCCACCCCATGGCCTTCACCGTGGTGATCGCCTTGCTCGGCGCGATGATTCTGTCGGTGACCTTCGTTCCGGCGGCGATTGCGCTGTTCGTCACCGGCAAGGTCAAGGAAGAAGAAAACCTGGTGATGCGCACCGCGCGCCGCGCCTATGCGCCGGTGCTGGATTGGGTGATGGCGCGCCGCCCGCTGGTGTTTGGCCTGGCGGTGTTGAGCATCGTGGCGTCGGGCGTGGTGGCCAGCCGCATGGGCAGTGAGTTTATCCCCAGCCTCAGTGAAGGCGATTTCGCCCAGCAGGCCTTGCGCGTACCCGGCACCAGCCTGACGCAATCGGTGCAGATGCAGCAGCAGTTGGAAAAAACCTTGATGGCCCAGGTGCCGGAAATCGAGCGCGTTTTTGCGCGCACTGGCACGGCGGAAATCGCCTCCGACCCGATGCCGCCGAATATTTCCGACAGCTACGTGATGCTCAAGCCCAAGGAGCAATGGCCGGATTCGGGCAAGTCCCGCGAAACGCTGATCGCCGATATCCAGCGCGCCAGTGCGATTGTGCCGGGCAGCGCGTACGAACTGTCGCAACCGATCCAGCTGCGCTTCAACGAGCTGATTTCCGGGGTGCGCAGCGATGTCGCGGTGAAAGTGTTTGGCGATGACATGGCAGTGCTCAACGAGACCGCCGGGGAAATCGCCGAGACCCTGCAGAAGCTCGACGGCGCCTCGGAAGTGAAGGTGGAACAGACCTCCGGCCTGCCGGTGCTGACCATCAATATCGATCGCGAAAAGGCCGCGCGGTTTGGCCTTAACGTTGGCGATGTGCAGGATACGATTGCCGTCGCCGTCGGTGGGCGTCAGGCCGGGACCTTGTATGAAGGTGACCGCCGTTTCGACATGGTCGTGCGTTTATCCGACGCGCTGCGCACCGATATCGACGGCCTGTCGCGGCTGCTGATTCCGGTGCCGGCGCTGGCCGGGAATGCAGCGGGGCAGTTGGGGTTTATCGCCTTGTCCCAGGTCGCCAGCCTGGACCTGGTACTTGGCCCCAACCAGATCAGCCGCGAGAATGGCAAGCGCCTGGTGATCGTCAGCGCCAACGTGCGTGGGCGGGATATCGGTTCGTTCGTGGAAGAGGCGGAAGCGGCGATCAGCGCGCAGGTGAAGGTGCCGGCGGGTTACTGGACCACCTGGGGCGGCCAGTTCGAGCAGTTGAAGGAAGCCTCCGAACGGTTGCGCATTGTGGTGCCGGTGGCCTTGCTGCTGGTGTTCGGGTTGCTGTTCATGATGTTCAACAACCTCAAGGACGGGCTGCTGGTGTTTACCGGGATTCCGTTCGCGCTCACCGGTGGGATCATGGCCCTGTGGCTGCGGGATATTCCGCTGTCGATCTCGGCGGGGGTGGGCTTTATTGCGCTGTCCGGCGTGGCGGTGCTGAACGGGTTGGTGATGATCGCGTTCATCCGCAACCTGCGGGAGGAAGGGCGGTCGCTGTCGGTGGCAATCAACGAAGGCGCGCTGACCCGTCTGCGCCCGGTGTTGATGACCGCGCTGGTGGCCTCCCTCGGGTTTATCCCCATGGCCCTGGCCACCGGCACCGGCGCCGAAGTGCAGCGCCCGCTGGCGACGGTGGTGATCGGCGGGATTATTTCCTCTACGCTCCTGACCTTGCTGGTGTTGCCGGCGTTGTACCAGTGGGCGCATCGCAAGGAAGAGGAAACGCCAGGCTGAAGCGGGTAAAACGCCCAGGCTGGCTGCTGACGTCGGCGTGCCCCTGATGCAACTGCATGATCGACTGCACAATCGCCAGCCCCAGCCCAGTGCCGCCTTCGGCGCGGGTGCGGCTGCTGTCGGCGCGGTAAAAGCGTTCGAACAGGTGCGGCAGGTGGTGGGCTTCGATCCCACGGCCCGGGTTGCCGACCGACAGCGACACGCAATGGTCGTAGGTTTCCACCAGCAGCAACACGGTGGAGCCATCGGGCGTGTGGCGAATGGCGTTGGACAGCAAGTTGGAAATGGCCCGCTGGATCATCAGGCGATCGCCCGTCACCCAGGCGTCGCCGCGCAGGCTGAGGCTCACGTGCTTGTCCTCGGCGCTCAAGGCGAACAGCTCCATCACTCGCTGTGCTTCCTCACCCAACGCCACCTGGCCAAACCCGGCCCGCGCCGCCGGGTGGCTGACCTGGGCGAGAAACAGCATGTCGGAGACGATGCGCGACAGGCGCTCCATTTCCTCCGTACACGACTCCAGCCCGGCCTTGTAGTCCTCCGAGGGCCGCTCGCGGGAAAGGGTCACCTGGGCCTTGCCCATCAGGTTGGTCAAGGGCGCGCGCAGTTCGTGGGCCAGGTCGTCGGAGAATTGCGACAACTGCTGCACCCCCGCGTCGAGGCGGTGCAGCATGAAATTGATGCCTTCGGCCAGCTCGCCCAACTCCTTGGGCAGGTTGTCCAGCGACAGGCGATGCGTGAGGTCCTGGGTGCTGACCTGGGCCGCCACCCGGCTGAACTGCTGCAGCGGCGCGAGCCCGCGTTGCACCAGCCACCAGGCGCCCATGCCGATCAGGATCAACAGCAGCGGCAAGGCAATCACCGTGGAGCGCAGGTAGGCGCTGAGCAAAGCCTCGTCGTCTGCACGGTTCAGCGACAGCAGCACGCGCACTTTTTCGCCGCTGTGCAAGGGCATCAGGCGGGTGGCGCTGAGGATGCGGTCGCCACGGCCGTCCTCCCAGTTGAGGTAGGCCAGGTTGTTGCCCGCAGGCACATCCAGCAGCAACGGTTGCTGGGGTTTGGCGCCGACGCTGAGCAGCACCGGCGCGTTAGGGGTGGTGCCCATGATGGTCAGGTAGATGTTGTCATGGCCCATCACCAGGTCCAGCAGTGAATGGGGGCGGGCGCTGATGTCGTGGGGTACAAGGCCCTGGGCCAGGCTGTGTTCCAGCTGCTCCATCTTGTTTTCCAGGCCCTTGCGCGCGAGCTTTTCCAGCTCATGGGTCAGGGCCAGGTAGGCCAGGGTGGCCAGCAGCACAACCAGCCCGGCGCCCATCAGGCTGACGGTCAGCCCCAGGCGCATCGACAGGCTGCTGGTCCTCATTGGCGCGCCTCCAGTACATAACCCACGCCGCGAATGGTGTGGATCAGCTTGACCTCGCTCTGGTCATCGACCTTGCCGCGCAGGCGGCTGATGGAGACTTCCACCACGTTGGTGTCGCAGTCGAAGTTCATGTCCCACACCAGCGAGATGATTTGCGTACGGGTCATCACCTCGCCGGCCTGGCGCATCAGCACATGCAGCAGGGCGAACTCCTTGGTGGTCAGGTCGATGCGCCGGTTGCCGCGATAGGCTCGATGGCGGCGCGGGTCCAGCTCCAGGTCCGAGACGCGCAGCACGTCCGGCACGGGGATATGTTCGCTACGCCGCAGCAGGGTGCGCACGCGGGCCAGCAGTTCGGGAAACTCGAAAGGCTTGACCAGGTAATCGTCGGCGCCCATGTCCAGGCCCTTGATCTTGTCGGCCAGCCGCCCGCGCGCGGTCAGCATCATCACGCGCTGGTTGCCGTCGCGGCGCAGTTGCTCCAGCACCTCCCAACCGTCGGCGTTGGGCAGGTTCACATCGAGAATCACCAGCTCATAGGTGTGCTGCCGGGCCAGGTGCAGGCCATCGACGCCGCTGGCGGCGCAATCGACCACGTAACCACTTTCGGTCAGGCCTTGCTGCAAGTAGTCGGCGGTTTTCTGCTCGTCCTCAACCACAAGGATACGCATAGGGAATTACCTTCAAGGGAAACGAAACGGGCATGACCTCATAGAGGCATTAAGTAGGCTTTAGGACATTTCTGGGCGTTGGACTCTGAACGCTGAAGTAGCTACAGGGTCAAGCCGGGTGCGGCGATTGGTCGCTGAGCCTGCACGCAAAAAAAACGCCCCATGCGGGGCGTAAAAATCATCTCTGTTCCAAAGGAGCTTCACAAAAGCCGCAGAGATGAGGTGTATTCGACGCGCAGTATAAAAGTGCAACTTAACGGCAACGTGAGGCCAATATTACAGTTCTGACAGGCTGCAACTTGTTAACAGATGTAGTGCAACCGCAAGTGAATGTAAGCGCGGCTTAAAGAACCGCCAGCGGGTATTCGACAATCACCCGAACTTCTTCAAGGTCGGATTCAAATGCACTTGAGCGCACGGTGGCCTGGCGCAGTCGCAAGGATAAGTCCTTCAAACTGCCGCCCTGCACTACATATTTAGCTTCGATATCACGCTCCCAGCGGCGCTGGTCGGTGAGCGGGTCGCCGGCGGCGTCGCGGCGCATATACACCGCGTTGGCGTTGCTGTAGTCGGCGCCGGTGCCCTTGCCATAGCGGGCCATGAAAGACAGGCCGGGAATGCCCAATGGCTGCATGTCCAGGTCGTAGCGCAGCATCCACGAGCGCTCCTTGGGGGAGTTGAAGTCGCTGTACTGGATCGAGTTGTTGAGGAAAATCGAGTCCGATTGGCGCAGGTAATCGAAGTCGTCGTCACCGTTGTTGCGCTGGTGCGACACGGCGAGGCTGTGGGCGCCGACCTTTACCCCGACCTTGGCACTCCAGATGTTGTTATCGAATTCGCCCAGCAGCTTTTTGCCTTCGTCCACCGCCTTGTAATAGTTGAAGTCGCCGAACAGCGAGACGTCATCGTTCAAGGGGTAAGTGGCGGCGCTGCCGAAGTAGTACTGGTCCCAGGCGTCCTTGAGGCGGCTGTTGTACAGACTGACGCTCAGATGTTGGTTGACGGCGTATTCACCGCCGAAATAGCCGACCCAGGGTGAGTCGACCTTGCCCGCATAAAACGTCGCAAAGCCTTTGTTCATGCCGCTTTGCGTGGGTTGGCTCATGCCGCTCAGGCGCCCGCCCTGCAGGCTCAGGCCTTCAAGGCTGGTGTTCTGTAGCGTCACGCCGCGAAAGCTCTGCGGCAGTAAACGCGAGTCACCGGCGGCCACCACCGGCGTGGCGGGGAACACATCGCCGGCCTTGATGACCGTGTCCAGCACACGCAGTTTTGCCGCGCCGCCGAATTTGCTGTAGCCGCTTTCGGGGTGGTTGTCGCTGTCCACCGGCAGCACGCCGAACGAGCCCTTGCCGCCGCTGCGGCCGGTGCCCGAGTCGAGTTTCAGGCCGTACATGGCGAAGGCATCCAGGCCGAACCCCACGGTGCCCTGGGTAAAGCCGGATTCGAACTTGCCGATCAACCCCTGCGCCCAGGCTTCGGAGTAGCCATTGCCGGTGGGGCTGGACTGGCCCTTGCGGTCATCGCGGTTGAAGTAGAAGTTGCGCGCCAGCACGTTCACGCTGCTGCCTTCGATAAAACCTTGGGGTGTGTCTTCTACGGCCACGGCTGCCAGGGGCAGTGCGGCGAGCAATGAAAAGGGAAGGGTGTAGTAAGTAATGTTCATGGTTCGCTCCTCGGTGTTTGGCAGTTATCAGCTTCTTATAGAGGCGGGCGTTCTTATTGATCTGGCCCGGGCTGATAGTTGCAAACTGCGAATAACGGCGGTGTGGCGTGAACATTACAATTCTGGAAACTCAGCGTTATCTAACAAATAAGTAATGTTCTGGTGAACATGGCGTCAGGGTTGCCTGGTTAGTCTCGTCACTGACTTTTTCAATCGAGGAACTAACCATGAACTTTAATAACTTGGCCCTGGCGGTATTAACCCTCACGCTGTCATTCGGCGCATTGGCCGAAGGCGGAGGGGATCGCACCTTTGCTCAGATGATGGAACGCAACGAAAAAGCCATGGCTGAAGACGCTGTGAGGAAGGGCAAGCCGGCACCCGAAGTGCAAGCCTATCGCTACGGCATGACGCTGGACATCGCCAAGGTGGTCAACGTCACGCCGCCGATCAAATCGTGCAACCCAGTGCCCTCGCGCATGACCTATGAAGACTCCAGCGGCAAGCTCAATACCCTGGAATACCAAGTGATGGGTGTGTGTCGAGTCAACGGCGGATAATGGATCCAAAAAAACAGTTGGGCACCGCACTAAAGTCCTCTTAAGAAAACCGCGCCAGCGCCGATGCAGGTCAGTCCATCTCCCCCCAAATGACCATCGGTGCCCAATGTTCAACACCCGTTTGAAGCAGGAGCTGTCGGCTCTTCGCGAAGAATTGTCCAGCTTGCAACAGGTAAAGGAGAGCCTGGAAAGCGAAATGTTATGCCTGACGCTGGACGCCGAAGGCCGTGTTGAATGGGCCAATGCCAACTTCCTGCAGGAACTCGCCTACCAGAGCGGCCAGCTGCTGGGCCGCGCCATCGACGACCTGGTGCCGGCCCACGTGCGCAAGGATGAGTTCCAGCAGCGCTTCAAGAATGCCCTGGTGCGCGGCGAGCATTTTGCCGGCACGGTGCGCCTGATGCGCGGCAATGGCCAGGAAGCCTGGCTGCGCTCAATCGTGCAGCCGGTGCGCAGTTCGGATGGGCGCATCCGGCATTTCTCGATTTACTCCAGCGACCTCACCCGCACCATCGAAGCCTCCCGCGAGCATGAAAACCTGATCACCGCGCTGGTGCGCTCCACCGCCGTGATCGAGTTCGACCTGGGCGGGCATGTGCTTACCGCCAACGACCGCTTCCTCGGCGGCATGGGTTACAGCCTGGCGCAGATCCAGGGCAAACATCACCGCATGTTCTGCGCGCCGGAGGAATACAACGGCGCCGAATATCAGAACTTCTGGAAACGTTTGAATGCCGGTGAGTTTGTTGCCGGGCGCTTCAAGCGTGCCGACAGCCATGGCCGCACGGTGTGGCTGGAGGCCACCTACAACCCGGTGCTGGATGCCAATGATCGGCTGTACAAAGTGGTCAAGTTCGCCACGGTGATCACCGACCAGGTCAACCAGGAACAGGCGGTCGCCGAGGCGGCCAACATTGCCTACAGCACCTCGCTGCAAACCGACAACAGCGCCCAGCGCGGCACCACCGTGGTCACCCAGGCGGTGGATGTAATGCGCGACCTGGCCAGGCACATGCAGCAGGCCGGTGAGGGTATCGAGGCGCTGAACGCTCAGTCTCAAGTGATCGGCAGCATCGTCAAGACCATCAGCGGGATTGCCGAGCAAACCAACCTGCTGGCGCTCAATGCGGCCATCGAGGCGGCGCGCGCCGGTGAGCAGGGCCGAGGCTTTGCGGTGGTGGCCGATGAGGTTCGCCAACTGGCGTCACGCACCAGCAAAGCCACTGAAGAAATCGTCGGCGTGGTGCGTCAGAACCAGGACATGGCGCGCGACGCCGTGGCGCTGATGACCGACGGCCGCCTGCAAGCCGAACAAGGCCTGGCCCTGGCGGCGGAAGCGGGTACGGTGATTGTGGAAATCCAGGACGGCGCGCAGAAGGTCGTCAGCGCGGTAGGGCAATTCGCCAACCAACTGTCGAGCTGACCCATAGGGCTTGTGCTTGAGGTATCGTAGGTTTTTTCGCTTGAAGAGCCGACCTTCCATGAGCCCTACTCACCGTCGCCCCGTCCCGCTGTCCAAGGCCTATCGCTTGCTCAACCACGGCCCGACCGTGCTGGTGAGCGCGGCCCATGATGGCAAGCGCAACATCATGGCTGCTGCCTGGGCGATGCCGCTGGATTTCGAACCGCCGAAAGTCGCGGTGGTGCTGGACAAGGCCACCTGGACTCGCCAACTGCTGGAAAGCGCCGGTACCTTCGTGCTGCAGGTGCCCTGCGCGGCCCAGGCTGACCTGGTGCAGACGGTCGGCAACACCAGTGGAGCCGACACCGACAAATTCGCCGCCTACGGCCTGCAGACTTTCAATGGCGAACATACCGAAGCGCCGCTGCTGGAAGGCTGCGTGGCCTGGCTGGAATGCCGCCTGCTGCCCGAACCCCACAACCAGCAGACCTACGACCTGTTCCTCGGCGAAGTGGTTGCGGCCTACGCTGACGAGCGCGTGTTCAGCGACGGCCGCTGGCACTTCGAAGGCCATGATGGCTTGCGCACCTTGCACCATGTGGCGGGCGGGCATTTCCTCAGCATCGGCGCGCCGATCGATGGGCATCAGCTTTAGGCTTTAGTGGGAGCGGTGATCGCATTTCAACGGGGGCAATCAGCGCCCGAGCATCTTCACCCAGCGCGACGGCGGCATGCCGTAGGTGCTGCGAAATTGCCGGGTCATGTGGCTCTGGTCGGTGAAGCCGGCGGTCAGCGCCGCATCCACCAGCGACATGCCCTGTGCCAACAGACTGCGCACCAGGTCCAGACGGCGCATGGTCAGGTAGCGATAGGGGCTGGTGCCGAACAGCAGGCGAAAGTCCCGCGACAATGCCCAGCGGTCCCGGCCGCAGTGGTCGGCCATTTCGTCCAGGGTGATGCTGCGGCCCAAGGCGCTGTGGATAAATTCCCGGGCGCGCTCGGCGGCGATGTAATCGAAGGATTTACGGCTGATGATCGCGCCCGAAGCGGCATTCAGCGCCTGGGCCAGGTCGAATAGCGCGTCCTGCTCCTGCATCGGGTCAATCGGGCAGTCCAGGCTTTGCAACAACACTTCGCTGGCGCGGAACAGTCGCGGGTCGCTGGACAGGCCGTTGTGGATAAACGGCAGCGGCTTGCCGCCAAGGATCTGCTGGATCAGCGCCGGCTCCACATAAATCATGCGGTACTTGAAACCTTCCACGCTGCTGGCGCGGCCGTCATGGCTTTCATCGGGGTGAATCACCATGGTCGCGCCGGGCATGCTGTGGGTCATGCAGCCGCGATAGTGATAACTCTGCACGCCAAACAACGTACGCCCGATGGCGTAGGTGTCATGGCGATGGGGGTCGAACGCGTAGCCGGCGAAGTACGCCTCGATACGGTCCAGGCCACTGGCATGCGGGGCGCGGTGCAGCCAGTCGAGGGTGGAGGGTTGGCCCATGGTGACTTGTCACAAGTTTGAGGTGGGAAACACGTTAACCGAGTCTGCGGTGCTTGTCTGCCGGGGTCTTGTACGATTGTGCACGCGGTACCTGAGGCCTATGATCGCCGTTTGTGACCCGCGCTGAAGGAGTTGCAGCCATGGATTTTCTCAACCCCGCCTATGTGACGCCGCTGGTGTCGCTGGCCCTGCTGTGGACGGTGGCCGTGGTAACGCCTGGCCCCAACTTCTTCAATACCGCGCAGTTGGCCGCCAGCGTTTCGCGTCGCCATGGCGTGGTGGCGTCGGCGGGCGTGGCCAGCGGTACGATCATGTGGGGGCTGGCCGGTGGGCTGGGCATCAAGTCGCTGTTTACCGCCGCGCCGATGCTGTACCTGGCGTTCAAGATCATCGGCGGTTGCTACCTGATCTACCTCGGGCTGAAGCTGTTCAAACGCTCGGTTCCAGCGGTGGGCCAGAGCGTGCTGCCCGATGAGCCGCGACGTTCGTTGTTCTCAGCCTGGCGCTTCGGTTTGCTGGGTAACTTGTCCAACCCCAAGGCCGCACTGTTTGTCGCCACGGCCTTCGCGTCGACGATGCCGCCCTCACCGTCGCCCGCGTTGCTGACCCTGGCCGTGATCACCATGGCCAGCTTGTCGTTCAGCTGGTATTCCTGCGTGGCCCTGGTGTTTTCCAGCGAGCGCATGGCCAACCTCTACAGCCACTCGCGCAAATGGCTCGACCGCTTTGCCGGCGGTTGCTACCTGCTGTTTGGCGCGCATCTGGTAGCGAATCGCTGACTGCCCGTGGTAAGAAGCCTTACTTTCAACAGTGAGGCCGGGTCATGAGCAAGGTGCGGGTAGGTATTATTTTTGGCGGCCGTTCGGCTGAGCACGAAGTCTCGTTGCAGTCGGCGCGCAATATCGTCGATGCGCTGGACCGCTCGCGCTTCGAGCCGGTGCTGATCGGCATCGACAAGGCCGGCCATTGGCACCTCAACGACACCTCGGACTTCCTGCTCAACCAGGAAAACCCGGCCCTCATCGCCCTCAACCAATCCAACCGCGAACTGGCGGTGGTGCCCGGCAAGGCCAGCCAGCAAGTGGTGGAAACCGCGGGTAGTGGCGTGCTGGAACATATCGACGTGATCTTCCCCATCGTCCACGGCACCCTGGGCGAGGACGGTTGCCTGCAAGGCCTGCTGCGCATGGCGGATCTGCCGTTCGTGGGCTCCGACGTGCTGGGTTCGGCGGTGTGCATGGACAAGGACATCAGCAAACGCCTGCTGCGCGATGCCGGTATTGGCGTCACCCCGTTTATCACCCTTACGCGTCGCAATGCCGCGCGCACCGCCTTTGCCGACGCGGTGGCCAAGCTCGGTCTGCCGATGTTCGTCAAGCCAGCCAACCAGGGGTCGTCGGTGGGCGTGAGCAAGGTAGCGGACGAAGCCGAATACCACGCCGCCGTCGCACTGGCCTTGGGTTTTGATGAAAAAGTATTGGTGGAGTCTGCCGTGCAGGGCCGCGAAATCGAATGTGCCGTGCTGGGCAACGAAAACCCCATCGCCAGCGGCTGCGGCGAGATCGTGGTGAGCACCGGCTTCTATTCCTACGACAGCAAATACATCGATGCCCAGGCCGCCCAAGTGGTGGTGCCGGCCGACATCAGCGCGCAGGCCAGCGAGCGCATTCGCCGCCTGGCCATCGAGGCTTTTGAGGTGCTGGGCTGCGCGGGCCTGGCGCGGGTCGACGTGTTCCTCACTGACGATGGTGAAGTACTGATCAACGAAATCAACTCACTGCCCGGCTTCACCCGCATCAGCATGTACCCCAAGCTGTGGCAGGCGGCGGGGATGAGCTACAGCGAGTTGGTGAGCCGGTTGATCGAGCTGGCGCTGGAGCGGCATGCGGGGCGCAAGGGGTTGAAGCTCAGTCGGTGATCTTCAGAGGGTGGCCAGTAACGCCATCAGGCGTTACTGAGGACCTCACGGAAAACGTCCGGCCTTATCGCCGCAATGTGCAGCAGTGAGCGTGCTGCACCAGATGGAGAGCGACGCCCCTGTTCCCACTCTTGAAGGGTTCTCACCGAAACGCCTAAAAGCTCGGCAAATTTGGGTTGCGACAGCCCGGTCTTGCTCCTTGCTTCGGCAGCTTGAGTAAGCTCGACGTGGTGCACTGCACCGTAACGTCCCGCTTTGACATCCTGAATGGCTGCCAGTAACTCTTCGCCGATGTTGCGTTTGGCGTCACGTTCCTTCAGTTGTTTTTCAGTGAGTGGCATGGTTCATGTCCTTCGCGATTTTGTACAGGATGTGCGCTGGAATATTTTCGGTCGCGCCCTTACCGTAAATCAGTGGTGCTACTACCGCCCCGCACGCTAATTGTGTGGTGTAGATAATTCGCACTGACCCGCTTTTGCCGCGCCCCTCCAAGTTCCAGCGGACCTTTCGGCAGCCGCCCGAGCCAGGAACAACAGTTCCGGCGTCAGGGTGGCTGGCAAGAAACGCCATGAACATGCCTTTTTCATCCTCTGTCCAATAGTCAGGCCATAGTCTATTGAACAAAGGTGATTCGATGATCGTTAACACGCGAAATACTACGTCTATGACGTAGCCTCTGACAAGAAAGGGCGGGCCAGAAAATCGCAGGTAAAAAGACGCTGCTCAAGGGGCTTTTTATCGCAAAAAATGACATGGCACTTTGCAGCCAGCCGCCTGAATAAGACTTGGGAAAGGAGGTTGTAGGCGTTTTTTCATAGGGCCGTAAGAGCCACCCACGAATAGATCAACGTCTTCGCCTCCAACACATTCAATCGCCCAGCGCTGCGCCTTCACGCCGAGGGTCGGCGCCGCCGCTGAGGCGCACCTTGCCCTGGGCATCCCGCGTGAGCACGATGGCCTGGATGCCGCTGGTCATGTCGATCTCGCTCAGGGCATGGCCCTTATCCTTCAAGGCCTGTTTCAACGCGGGGCTGAACAGGCCGGCTTCCAGTTCGGTCGCGCCATTGCGGCTGCCGAAGTTGGGCAGGCTGATGGCCGCTTGCGGGTCGAGGTTCCAGTCGAGCATCGCCACCAGGGATTTGCTCACGTACTCGATGATCTGCGAACCACCTGGCGAGCCCACGGTAGCCAGCAACTCGCCGCTCTTGCGGTCGAACACCAGGGTCGGCGCCATGGCCGAGCGCGGGCGTTTGCCCGGTTCGACGCGGTTGGCCACGGGCTGGCCGTGTTCCTCGGGGATGAATGAGAAGTCGGTCATCTGGTTGTTCAGCAAAAAGCCCTGGACCATCACATGCGAGCCGAAGGCGGCTTCCACCGTGGTGGTCATCGACACGGCGCCGCCCTGGTCATCCACGGCCACCACTTGCGAGGTGGAGATGCGCAGCGGCGAGCGGTCCGGCGCGTACGCCACCTGGATGCCGGCCGGCGTGCCTGGCTTGGCGACGCCCATGCTGCGCGCGCCGATCAGTGTGGCGCGCTGTGCCAGGTAATTCGGTGCGACCAGGCCGGCGACCGGCACGGGTGTGAAGTCTGAATCGGCCACGTACAGCGCGCGATCGGCGAAGGCCAGGCGGCCGGCCTCGGCGAGCAGGTGCACGGCTTCAGGCGTCGGCTCAAGGCCCGCTGGTTTTGTGCTTTCAACCGGCTTCATCGGGGCGATGGCCAAGCCTGGGTCGCGGGCTTGCAGCGCCTGCAAAGTGCCGAGGATCTGCGCCACGGCAATCCCGCCCGACGACGGCGGCGGCATGCCACAGACTGTCCATTGCTGGTAGCCGGTGCACAACGGCGCGCGCTCCTTGGCGCTGTAACCCTTGAGGTCCGCCAGCGACAGGCTGCCCGCATTGCCATGGCCCTGGACCTTGCGTGCGATCTCATCGGCAATCGGCCCGTGGTACAGCGCGTCCGGGCCTTCCTTGGCGATGCGTTTGAACACATTGGCCAACGCCGGGTTTTTCAACAGCGTGCCGGTGGTTTTGGGGGTGCCATCGGCATTCAGGAAATACGCGGCCATGTCCGGGGATTGGGGGATGTAACGGTCGGCGGCGATCAGCGCATGCAAACGCGGGGAAATCGCAAAGCCCTGTTCCGATAACCGAATCGCCGGCTCAAACAGCGTGGCCCATGGCAGGCGCCCGCTCTTTTTGTGCGCCATCTCCAGCGCACGCAATACACCAGGCGTGCCCACCGAGCGCCCGCCAATCTGTGCCTCGGCAAACGCCATCGGCGTGCCGTCGGGTTTTAGGAACAACCGCTCGGTCGCGCCGGCCGGTGCCGTTTCGCGGCCGTCGTAGGCGTGCACGGTTTTGCCGTCCCACAGCATGATGAATGCACCGCCGCCGATCCCGGACGACTGCGGCTCCACCAGGGTCAACACGGCCTGCATCGCAATCGCTGCATCAATTGCCGAACCACCCTGGCGCAACATTTCACGCCCAGCTTCGGCCGCCAGCCGGTTGGCGGCGGCGGCCATATGGCGCTCGGCGTGGCGGGTGGTGAGGTCGGTGCGATAGCCCGAACCCAGCTCCGGGGCCGGCGGTTGTTCCGTGACGGGGGTGTGGCACGCAACCAGGGCGAGCGCGGTGGCAATCACTGACAGGTGTAGGCGGGAAATCGAAAACACGCGCTGAACTCCGTTCATTTTGAGAATGATCTGTTGTCCTTGGGGTGGTGCTTTTTTACCGGAGGATCGAGCGCCCGATGCTACCCGGTAAACCGTGTTTAGCCCAATCGCAACAGCATCGCCCCGGCGGCGATGATGCAGGCGGCGACGATGCGCACGCGGGTCAGGTGTTCTTTAAGCACCCAGGCGGAGATCACCACGCCAAACAGAATCGACGTTTCCCGCAGCGCCGAAACGGTGGCGATGGGGGCGTGGGTCATGGCCCACAAAGCCAGGCCGTACGAGGCGACCGTGCCCACGCCGCCGACCACCCCCAGGCGCCAGTTGCGGGTTACGTACTCACAGAACACGGCTCGCCGAGTGGCTAATGCCCAGGCCGCGAGCGGAATGCCGGTCAACAAAAATATCCACAGGGTGTAGGCCGCCGGAGCGCCGGATTTACGCACACCCAGGCCGTCGATAAGGGTGTAGCCGGCAATCACACAGGCGTTGATCAGGGCCAGGACGAGGCCCTTTTTCTGACCCGCCGCAGGTGCAGCGGCCATGCTCAGGATGCCGAGGGAAATCACCGCAATCCCCAGCCACGCAAACGCCGATAACGGCTCGGACAACACCAGCACACTCACCATGGCCACCAGCAACGGCGCAGTGCCGCGCATGATCGGGTAGGTCTGGCTCATGTCGGCGATGCGGTAGGTGGCGGCGACCAGGACGAAATACAGCACCTGCAACACCATCGATGCGCCGATAAAAGGCCAACTCTCTTTGGCTGGCAGCGCAAGAAACGGGAGCGTTGCCAAGGCAATCAAGGACGCAACGGCGGCGATCATGCAGGTGGTCAACAGCTTGTCGGCGCCGCCTTTGACCACGGCGTTCCAGGTAGCGTGGAGCGCAGCGCCCAGCATGATGATCGCGAATACGTCGAAACTCATGAAGGGCTCCTTTTTTGGGGGCTGTCAGTCGGTCACTGCAATGGCTTGAGCCAATTGCATTTCGGTCATGTGTGGCGCTGGGGAGGACGGGATGTTAACAGTTGGCGTTACTTTTCTGCGGGCATAAAAAAACGGCCTACCTTTCGGTAAGCCGTTTTTATACGTCACGGCTTAAGCCATCCGATGCTGGACCTTTTCGATGATGGCGACCGTGTCCTGAATAGAGGGAGCAATATCATTGGCTGCCGACATCAGGCGCGAAGCGTCTTTTTTCGGCAGCTCGTAGAAGTCGCCACACACGATGATCGAGTCGAATTTGATGCCGGATTGCTTAAGGTGAAGCAGTGTAATCGTTGTCAGGCGCGCTTTGTCCTTGCCGTTTACGCCGAACAGAAAGACTGGCTTTCCATCGGTTTTTATACGGAAGTCTATGACGTAGTCCTCTCCGCCATGAACCTCAGGCACATGGTTTTCCTCGATGGCGTCCTTGGGAACGAAGGAATACAACAGCTCTCGGAGGTCATGGGCAAAGGTCGAACCCACACGACTTTTCGTCCACAGGGCGATGTCTTCAATTCTGCTCAGGCCTTGGCCAAGTGCAAAAATGCCGCGAGAAAGTTTATCCGCAGGCACGTCGATGTAGATTTCTCCATCGTCCTCAAACAGGCCGCTTTCGGTCAGAATGGATTCGTAAAGCTTGGCTCTGGGGCCTGCAAGTAGTTTGGTCAGATCATTTTCATAACTGAGCCGCATCATCGTGTTGGCTGCATCGGACACGCGCCATCCGCCATTTCTGCGGCTCAGGTACGCGGTGAAACAATCCCCGTCCCGTGCGGTGAGCGGGATGGAAACCGTCAGCAGATCGCCACGCTCGGTGATTACCACGTCCTCGCAAAACGCGGTGCACAACGATTGTCGTATTGCGGCTAAGTCGTTCATTCGAAAAGTGCTATCTGAAGTGAATGAGCATCTGTCATGGAGTCTAGCTCCAGGCCAGTGATGTTGCAGTCAGCCAGCAGGCATGTCAAAGCGCCGTTAAGGTTCGTGTACCGGTTCGTGGTCTCTGCATATTTATCGACCTTGCCAAGTTCCATATACCGTTCTGTGGCGAGGTGGATATGGCAAAGATTTCGTATCTCTTCATCACCTTCCAAAGGGTTGCGATGGACGTGATAACCGCCGTTATACCGGGTTAGGGTGATGCCCTTGTCGCCAGGTCGTGGATAAAAAGTCAGGCCACAGGAAAATGCGTCGGGATCAATTTGATTTTGCCGTGTGTACAGCTCAAAAGAGTGAGTGCCATCGGATGATTGCACTGTGTAGTTACGCCTCAGGGATTTTTTAAACAGGGTTGCCTTGGCGCCAGGGGTTTTTTACCACCTTGTCCATGGTGAGCAGCTCTGAAATCAGGGCATCGCTGAGTAGAGTCATTTGAGTATCACTGTCTGCGTTGCATATCCGGGGAGTACTGCGCGATGCGCTGAAGTGTTGTGGATACCTTCGAAATGCGCAATTCAGTGGCTGAAAGCCATGTGTTACCCGATATGAAAGGATCAGTAGCCTGGTGGCTGCGGATCGTTGGCGTTACTTTTCTGCGGGCATAAAAAAACGGCCTACCTTTCGGTAAGCCGTTTTTAGTACTTGGTGGCTACGCAGGGACTTGAACCCCGGACCCCAGCATTATGAATGCTATGCTCTAACCAACTGAGCTACGTAGCCAAGTGGCGCGCATTATTCGCGTAGAACGCAAATGCGTCAAGCGTTTATTTTTAATTTTTATCTGCGCTTTCAACTGTTTAACCGGAAATGCCGGTTTTCCGGGGCTGCTGCGCAGCCTGGCGGGAGCAAGCTCCCTCGCCACAGGGCTTAATGGGGGGCGTGGGGTGTCAGGTGATCGCCGGGGTGTTGTTCAGTCTGATGTTTGGTTTTTTTCGAGTTGGGCAATATCCCTGCCGCCCAACACGTGGGTTTTCCTAAGGGTATGTCGAGTTATGGGTGACGCGCTTCAGGTGCTCGCGCGCGCGCGACAGGCGTGAGCGAACGGTGCCGATGGGAATGTCCAGTACGTCGGCTGTGTCCTGGTAGCTGCCGTCGGTTTCCAGTGAAGCGTACAGCGTTTTGCGCATTTCTGCGGGTAGGTGGTCAATGGCGCTCAGGGTGTTTTCCAGGCGACGGTTGATCTCGAACTCCCAGTCCAGGTTTTTGTTTTCTTCCTGGCCGTGCCACAGCGACTCATCAAACTCGCAATGCACGGGCTTGGCATACAGGCGCCTGAAGTGATTGCGGATCAGGTTCTGCGCGATGCCGCACATCCAGGTGCTGAGGGTGGCCTGGCCACTGAAACGTTCCCTGTTACGCCAAGCCTCCAGGTAGGTCAGTTGCAGGATGTCATCTGCATCTTCGTGGTTGAGTACGCGTTTATGAATAAAGCGGCGAAGTTTTTTCTGTTGGTCGTCCGTCAGTTGGAGCATGAATTGAGGCGAGCCGCCAACGAGGTGCGCTAAAGCTTCAATAGGGATATTCACGATTTTTTCCTCAGGGTAGACGCTGTCGAAATGGTTTCGACGAGAAGCCCATAGCACCTGTTATGCCAAAGGAAAAAATCATGCAAACTATTGATTTGTATAAATAAATATCTTGAATTAGAGGGTTTTTACGCAAGTTTTTGCAAAAGGCGCTGAGGATTTGTGCCGGTGTTTTCATCAACTCCGGTGGATGGGTTTTTATGGAACCGTATAAGCAGGTCTTGCCACACAGGGGCACATACTTCCTGCCTTGGCCTGCTCATGAAAATTGAATCTCATCAAGATGTGCCTCCTGCCCAGCTGCAGGTTCAATCCGCCGTTGTGCCTGTTTCCCAGCCCGATCGGACCGGCGAGCTTGCTCATTATTTTGATCCGGGGGTGGTTGCCGCTCACCACGCCCTGCATGCGACCTCGATACACGTCCCGCCTGTCGAGCAGCTTGCGCAGCTTTACGAGTTGTTGGGCCATCCTGCCCAGGAGTCCATGGCGACTGTTTCTCGGCGTTTCAAGCATCAGTTGCAGCACAATCCAAGTGTCGACAAGTTGCTGGAGCTTGCTGAGGGGGACCCTGCGCGCGCGTACGTAGTGCTCAAGCATTTGGAGTCCCAGGCGAACAATGATGCGCGCCCGTCCGAAGCGGCCAAGGCGCGGGATGCCGTGGCCATGCTGTCGGTTGCTTACAAAGGCGAAATCCAGGCGGGTCTCAAGGTTGCTACGGCGCTGCTGGAGGCCGGTGGAGAACCTCAAGAGCGCGAAGCGCTGCGTGCTCTCTACTATGCCAGCGTGGCCACGCGCCAATCCCTGTCGACGATGATGCAGGCGCTGCTTGGCGTGCACGGTGGTGATACGTTTTCCTCCAGGCTCAGCAGCATGCGTAAAGCGTTGGCTGACGACATTGCGCACCTGGTGTCATCAATGACCACGCCCCGTTTGCGCACCTTGCTGCTGGCCCTGCAAAGTTGCGGGCAGTTGGGCGTCGTGCTGTCTGGTTGCAATGCGTTGACCCAGCGCTTGGGCAACGACTATGACTGCGTGGCTTTGTTGCAGCGACTGTTGGGGTACGCCGGCAGTGGTATCGATGCGAGTGAAATCCTGCGGCTTGGGAATGATCTGGCAAATGGCCTGACCACCCGGCAAGTGATCATCCTCAACGCGTTGTACCCCCTCATTCGGGATTTGCCCCCTGCGTTGTGGCCGGACAGTCGAGTGCGTCAGTCCAGTTTGGATACCTTTTTGGCGGTGATGGGGGAGCTGGACCGAGTCGACCGCGGATCTAAACGCTTTGTCGGTGGCCTTGGGGCGTCGGTGTGACCGCACTGTCGGCCATCAACAATGTATTGCTCAAAGTGGCGCAGCGTGCCGAAGTGCTGGGCGCCGTGGTGGTCCTGGGCATTGTGTTTATCTTTATCGTGCCGCTGCCCACCTGGCTGGTCGACGTCCTGATTGCGATCAACATTTGCATATCGTGTCTGTTGATCGTGCTCGCGTTGTACTTGCCGGGACCATTGGCCTTTTCGTCGTTCCCGTCGATTCTGTTGCTGACCACCATGTTTCGTCTGGCGCTGTCGATCGCCACCACACGCCTGATCCTGCTGGAGCAGGACGCCGGCCATATCGTCGAGGCGTTCGGTAACTTCGTGGTGGGGGGCAACCTGGCGGTGGGTATGGTGATCTTCCTGATCCTGACCCTGGTCAACTTCCTGGTGATCACCAAAGGTTCTGAGCGCGTTGCGGAAGTGGCGGCGCGCTTCAGCCTGGATGCGATGCCCGGTAAGCAGATGTCCATCGACAGCGACCTGCGCGCCGGCCTGATCGACGGCATGCAAGCGCGGGAAAAACGCGAGCAGTTGTCCCGCGAGAGTCAGTTATTTGGTGCCATGGACGGGGCCATGAAATTCGTCAAGGGTGATGCTATCGCGGGTTTGATCATCGTTGTGGTCAACCTGTTGGGCGGATTCACCACGGGTATGTTCCAGCACGACTTGAGCGCTGGCGAATCGATAGCGCTGTATTCCGTACTGACCATTGGTGATGGCCTGATTGCACAGATTCCAGCGCTGCTGATTTCCCTCACGGCGGGCATGATCATTACCCGTGTAGCACCTGATGGAAGCAAGGGCGTCAGTAATATGGGGGCCGAGATCGCCCGGCAAATGACCAGTGAGCCCAAGAGCTGGATGATTGCCTCGGTTGGGATGCTGGTCTTTGCGCTCGTGCCCGGCATGCCTACCCTGGTGTTTATTGTTATCGCGCTGATGACGGGCGGCCTGGGCTACTACCTTGCGCGTCAACGCGAACAGCAAAGCAAACCTGCTGACCCAGTCACCGAAGCCGTTCGCCCGGAAGAAAACGGCAGCGAAGACTTGCGTGGGTTCGACCCCTCGCGGCCCTACATTTTACAGTTCTCGCCGGCGCTGCGAGGGACGCCCGAGGTGACAGACCTGATTCATGCGATTCGCCAGGCGCGAAACACAATGGTCACCAACATTGGCCTGACGCTGCCACCGTTCGAAGTCGAGCTTGATGGCGCGCTGGCCGATGACGAGATGCGTTTCTGCGTGCATGAAGTGCCGATGCTCAAGGCGTCGGTTGTAAAACTTGTGGCCGTGGAGCGTAAAGCGCTGAAGGTCGAGCCTGAACATGGCGTGCCGGGTTTGGCCGAGCGCGATGAGCAGAACTGGGTCTGGCTGGCCGCGAATGATCCGTTGCTCGATGATCCAGCCATAGAGCGCTTCAGCGCAGCGAGCCTGATCGTCGACCGTATGAAACAGGCGATGTTGCTCAGCGGGCCGCAATTCCTCGGTATCCAGGAAAGCAAGGCAATCCTTGGCTGGCTGGAACACAACCAGCCGGACCTGGTTCAGGAGCTGCAACGCATCATGCCGCTCGCGCGGTTTTCGGCGGTTTTGCAGCGTCTGGCCAGTGAGGGGGTGCCTTTGCGGGCGGTGCGGTTGATTGTCGAGTCGCTGATCGAGTACGGCCAGCATGAGCGGGAGCCGGACGCGTTGGCCGACTATGCGCGCATTGCCCTCAAGTCGCAGATCTTCCACCAGTACAGCGAGCCCGACGGCCTGCATGCCTGGCTTCTCGCGCCGCAGACCGAAAATATCATGCGTGAGGCACTGCGCCAGACCCAGACAGGCGTGTTTTTTGCGCTCGACAACGAAAGTAGCGCCGCGCTGATCAGCCTGCTCAACCAAGCGTTTCCACAGCGGCCCAAAACCAAGTGCGTGATGCTGGTTGCACAGGACCTGCGCAGCCCATTGCGGACCTTGTTACTGGAAGAGTTCAACCATGTGCCGGTGCTGTCGTTCGCCGAATTGGGTAGCACCTCCAAGGTGAAAGTGCTGGGGCGTTTCGATCTTGGCCAGGACGAGTTGACGCGTGGTGAAGTGGCATGAGTAATCGTTACGCGCGGAGGGCCCGTTGATGTTTGAGCTTCGGGTACTTGATGGGAGGCATGAAGGTGCAGCGTTGCCGTTGTTTGGGGAGCAGTGGAGCATTGGTTGCCACCCGGACGCCGATCTTGTCCTGAGCGATTCGGGAGTTGCCGAGCAGCATGCGCGGCTGCGTCTTCTCGACGCCAACTGGTCGGTGCAGGCCGAGTCGGGTCTGTTGCACAGCAGTGAGGGTCAGGTCCTGGCACACATCGCCAACCTGCCACTCAATGCAGTGTTTTTGATCGGGGTTGTGCGGCTGTGTGTCGCCTTGGCCGATCAGCCCTGGCCCCAGGCCGCGGTTCCACTGCCACCGCCGCCCGTCAATGAGCCTGTGCCGGTGTTGAAGTTGTCGTCCATCTCGCACTCGCAGCAAAAGCGCCTGATCAGTCTGGTATTGCTGGTAGCGGTGATCGTCGCGGTGGTGGGCACGGTTTCCACGGGGGAGCGCGAGGCGCAGGCGTCCTTGATGCCTCCCGTGGTCCGCAAGCAAGTCCTGGACTCGCCGTTTGAAGTTCGCCAGCAGTTATTGGGAATGCTCGGCGAGCGTGAACTGAGCCAGCGGGTCAGCGTGCAAGTGATCAATGGCCAGGTCGCCCTCAACGGTGACGTTTCCCAGGATGAGGTGGAGCTGGTGGCACGCATGCTCAGCCGTTTTGGTGAGCAGTTCGACAGCGCGGTGCCGGTGATCAGTCGTGTGCGCGTACGCGATGGGGCGCTGCCATTCAAGATTGTGCAGATTGTCGGTGGGCCCAACGGCCATGTGGTTCTGGATGAGGGCAGCCGACTGTTTGTGGGTGACGAAGTTGATGGGCTGCGCCTGGTATTGATCGATAACAGCAAGGTGGTCTTTGACGGCGCGCAGCGCTATGAGGTGCGTTGGTGAACGAGCAATTGCAAGCCCGTCTCGACGCCTGGCAAGAGCGCCAGGCCCAGTCGCTGGCCACCTTTGCGCCGGTAACGATGCGTGGTCGAATCCAGCGCGTCAACGGCATGCTGTTGCAATGCCGGCTGCCCAACGCACGCATCGGTGATTTGTGCCAGGTTGAAAAAAACACCGACGAATACATGCTGGCCGAGATCATCGGGTTTGATCAGCAGGATGCCGTACTCAGCGCCCTTGGCAACCTCGAAGGCGTGCGTGTGGGGGCGAGTGTGCAGCGCCTGGGTGTGCCGCATCGGGTGCGGGTCAGTGATCAATTGCTGGGCCAGGTCCTGGATGGTTTCGGGCGGCCAATTGCGGGTGATGGTCACAGTGCCTTCGTCGAATCCGACGACCCAGAGGCGAGCACGGTGTTGTGCGAAGCGCCTTTGCCGACTGAACGGCCGCGGATCAATCGGGCCCTGGCGACCGGGGTACGCTCGATCGATGGGCTGTTGACCCTGGGTGAAGGCCAGCGCGTAGGCCTGTTTGCCGGCGCCGGCTGTGGCAAGACCACCTTGTTGGCGGAAATCGCCCGTAATGTCGAGTGCGATGTGATTGTGTTCGGCCTGATCGGCGAGCGCGGTCGGGAGTTGCGCGAGTTCCTTGACCATGAGCTGGATGATCAATTGCGGGCCAAGGCCGTCCTGGTGTGTGCAACGTCCGATCGCTCAAGCATGGAGCGAGCCCGCGCGGCGTTTACCGCGACAGCGTTGGCGGAAGGCTATCGACGCAAGGGTAAGCGGGTGCTGCTGCTGATCGACTCCCTGACCCGTTTTGCCCGGGCCCAGCGAGAAATCGGCCTGGCGGCGGGTGAACCCCTTGGGCGCGGCGGTCTACCGCCTTCGGTGTACAGCTTGCTGCCGCGCTTGGTGGAGCGCGCCGGGCTGACCCGCGACGGCGTGATCACGGCGATCTACACGGTGCTGATCGAGCAGGACTCCATGAGCGACCCGGTCGCCGACGAAGTCCGGTCGTTGCTCGACGGCCACATTGTCCTGTCGCGCAAACTGGCCGAGCGTGGTCACTACCCGGCGGTTGATGTACTGGCCAGTCTTTCCCGGATTTTGAGTAACGTCGCCACGCCTGAGCATATCCAGGCGGGTACGGCGCTGCGGCGGCTGCTGTCGGCGTATCAGCAGATCGAGCTGATGCTCAAGTTGGGTGAATACCAGCCTGGCAGTGATGCGCTTACCGACTTGGCGGTGGATACCCGCCAGGCAGTGGATCGGTTTCTGCGCCAGGACTTGCGTGAGCCGTCACCGATGGATGGAACCCTGGATCAACTGACGGAGTTGACCGGCTATGTTCCTTTCTGAATTGGAGACCCTGCGGCGCCTGCGCAAACATCGGGCGGACCGGGCGGAGCGCGCGTTGAGTGAGGCCAAAAGGCATCAGCGTGCGCTGCAAGTGCAGGTAGAGCAGGCCCATCAGCTCCTGGAGCAGACCCGGCTGCAGGAAGCCGAGGAAGCTGCGGCGCTATTGAGCAAGCATCAAGGGCAAGTGCTCTCCTTTCGGCAACTCAAATCGTGGGGAACCCAGGAGCGTTCGCTGTCTGCCGGTACGCAGCGCGAGCGCGCGCAGTTGCATGCGTTGAACGGGCGGCACGAGCAGCAAATGATCCACATCGACAGCGCGCAGAAGCAGGCCACACGCTGTTTGCGCGAGGTTGAAAAACTTTGGGAATTATCCCAGTTACTGGTGCAGGAAGAGAATGAAGCAAGAACCTGTGAGCAAACCTGATGCACCCCGCGTGCGCCAGCCCCGGGAAGACCGTGAGCCCAATGCGGCAGGGGTGGTGCCTTGGGAACATGGACGTTTGTTCGCCCAACTGTTCGCCCCTGATGATGGCGGCAGCGGCTTCGCTTCCGGCTTGTCGGGCCCTAAAGCATCGGTTCATAAAGCGATGATCGAAGCATTGACCGAGCAGTTGGCGCCTCGCATACAGGTCAGCGCACAGTGGCCCTTGCAGGCGGTGCTTTACCTTCCCCGGTTGGGGCGCATCAATGCCCGTGTGGGGAAGGGCGGGATCGCCTGGAACGTTGAGCTGGATGCCGAAGAAGAGCGCACCGCGCATTGGCTCGGCGGCGTCAGGACGCGCTGTCAGGACGGGTTGGCCCAAGCGCTGGGCCAGCCTGTGGATATCCACATCGGGCACGTGGGCCGCGCATGATCACGCCTTTGACACTGCCGTTGGTCAATGCGGACAGGGCGGCAGCGGCACAGCGACTGGGACGCGGTTTGCGTATGCCGTTTCGGGTTGTCGACCAGGAGGGCGCGTTGTTGCTCGAGCCCGGCCGGGGCCCTGCGGGTGTTCGCCCGCTGTATTTCGAGAGCGCCTGCGGTGTGCTGGCATTTGCCGAGGCTGGGCCGCTGTTCAGCCTTATGGGCGAATGCCCCGTGCCCCTGGCAGAAGCCGGCAATGACCCGCAGTCGTGGCTCTGGGCACTGTTCCAGCATCATTTGAGCCCTCAGTTACAGGCGCTGTTCGGGTACCTGCGGTTGCTGTCGGCGCCTCAGAAATTGAGCTTTGGTTGCCGCTTCACGGTGACGCTGGGCCCCTCGAAGGTCATGGGCTACCTGTGGCTGAGCCCGCAAAGCCTGTTGGCGCTGTGCGCGGCCGGACCCTGGCACGCCACAGCCGGCCCGTTACCAGCGGCGTTTGCGCTTTCCCTGGTGGTGACCCTGGGGCGCTTGAACCTGCCTGGTACGCAATTGGGCTGCCTGCGTGTCGGCGATGTGCTGATGCTTGAACAGGCATTTTTCGATGCGCGCGGCGAGGGTTATTTGCATGTCGCCAGGCGTCGTTTGCACGGGCGTATTGACGATGAATCCGGGCCGTTGTGCTTGAACCTTATTTCGATCGAGGAAACGTCCATGGACGAAGATTTCATAATGGAAGCGTACACCGGACCCGAGTCGGATCAGCCGGTAATGGATGTGTTCGGGGGTGAACTCTTTGATGAGTTGAGCATGGCGCTGACCGTGCGATGTGGTGCGCTGAACCTGACCTTGGGTGAGCTGCGCAATCTGGCACCCGGAGCGGTGTTGGGGATCACCGGATATGCACCCGGCATGGCGGGTTTGTATTACGGCGAGCGGTCCATTGGTCAAGGGCAGCTGGTTGAAGTGGATGGCCGACTCGGTCTGCAATTGTCTCGCGTGGTTTTTTCCCGATGATATTCCAGGGCATTGACCCCGTTGTGCTGGCGCTGTTTTTTGGCGCGTTGTCTTTATTGCCGATGCTGTTGGTGGTGTGCACGGCATTCTTGAAGATCGTCATTGTGCTGATGATCACACGCAACGCCATTGGCGTTCAGCAAGTGCCGCCGAGTATGGCAATCAATGGCATCGCACTGGCTGCCACGCTGTTTGTCATGGCGCCGGTGGGGTACGAGGTCGCCCAGGCTTTCAAGCAATCGCCCCTGGACATGAGCAGTGTTCAGGCGCTTCAAGAGACGGGGCTTGTTGCCACAGAGCCGCTCCGTGCGTTTATGAAGCGCAACACCGACCCGGACGTACTCACACACATGCTGGAAAACAGTGCGCGTATGTGGCCGCCTGAAATGGCGCAAAGCACCCAGCGCGATGACCTGATCCTGTTGGTCCCCTCCTTTGTGCTGTCGCAGTTGCAGGCGGGATTCGAGATCGGCTTCCTGATCTACATTCCCTTCATCGTCATCGATTTGATCGTATCGAACCTGCTGTTGGCCCTGGGGATGCAAATGGTCTCGCCCATGACCATTTCCCTGCCGCTGAAACTGCTGTTGTTTGTCATGGTTTCCGGTTGGTCGCGGTTGCTCGACAGTCTGTTCCTTTCTTACCTCTGAGTGCCCTATGGAACCGATCGTACTGTTCAAACAGGGCATGCTGCTGGTGGTGGTGCTGTCGGCGCCGCCACTGATCGTGGCGGTGATCGTCGGTGTGCTGACGTCCCTGGTACAAGCCCTGATGCAGGTCCAGGACCAGACATTGCCCTTTGGCGTCAAGCTGGTGGCGGTAGGTGTCACGCTGGTCTTGACGGGCCGTTGGATCGGCGTGGAGTTGATTCAACTGATCAACCTGATGTTTGAAATGATCGCCCGCTCGGCGTTGAACTGAGGGAATAAGCGTGCTGATTTATCTTGAGTATTTATCCAGCGTGCTGGTGGGCATGGCGCGTATTTACCCCTGTGCCATTTTGGTCCCGGCGTTCCTGTTCCAACACATACGCGGCATGCTGCGGCACGTCGTCGTGATGGTCATGGCGCTGATCCCGGCGCCAGGAATCCACGCGGTGCTGGCGGCTGAGGAATACTCGGCGTTGATGATCAGTGGGCTGGTGTTCAAGGAGGCGGCCCTGGGCATTTTCCTCGGCGTCTTGCTGGCCATGCCGTTCTGGATGTTCGAATCCGTCGGCGCACTGCTGGACAACCAGCGAGGCGCGCTGGCAGGGGGGCAACTCAACCCTTCGCTGGGGCCGGACGCGACGCCTATCGGGCATCTGTTCAAACAGTTGGTTATTTACCTGTTGATCGCTGTGTTGGGGCTTAGCGTGCTTACCCAGGTGATCTGGGACAGTTACCTGATCTGGCCCGCTACGGCATGGGTGCCGATGCCGGCCGCCAATGGGTTCGGTATTTTTTTGGGCATACTCGGCGATACCTTTACGCACATGATGCTCTACGTTGCGCCTTTTATTGCGGTGCTGTTGTTCCTGGAATTCGGTATTGCGCTGCTGGGGGTCTACAGCCAGCAACTGCAAGTAAGTTCGCTGGCGCCACCGGTCAAGTCGCTGGCGGGTATTGGTATTTTGCTGTTGTATTTTGCGTTGTTTCAAGACCTGATCGTGGGGCGTCTGAGCCTGCTGGATGACCTTAAACACTCACTCGGGCTGATGTTCAAGGACTCGACGCCATGAGTGACTCAGGCGAAAAAAAGCACCCCGCGTCCGCCAAGAAACTGCGCGATCAGCGCAAGAAAGGCCAGGTTTCCCAGAGCCAGGATGTGGGCAAGTTACTGGTGCTGACGGCCATCAGTGAGATTGCCTTGTATGCCGCCCAAAGCAGTATGCAACGCTTCCAGCAGCTGATGGTGTTGCCCATGTCGAGCATGAGTCAACCCTTCACGCGCGCGCTGGAAGAAGTGCTGTTTTCAGGGTTGGCGATGTTTTTCGCGTTTGCCTTGTTAATGGTCGGGGTAGCGATTGTCATGAAGCTGATCGGCAGTTGGATGCAGATAGGGTTTTTGTTTGCGCCGCAGACTTTGAAGCTCGATTTCAACCGCATCAACCCTCTCAATCAGCTCAAGCAAATGTTTTCTGCCCAGTCGGTCATCAACCTGCTGATGAGCATCGCCAAGGCGGTGCTCCTGGGTGTGGTGTTGTACGTGGTGATCAGGCCCTCATTGGGCGCGTTGATCAACCTGGCCACCACTGACCTGCAGACTTATATCCTTGCGCTGATCGTCCTGTTTCGCCACTTGCTGCATGCCTGCCTGGGGCTTCTGCTGGTGCTGGCGCTGATTGACCTGGCGATGCAGAAGCACTTTTTTGCCAAGCGCATGCGCATGACCCAGGTCGAGGTCGTCCAGGAGTACAAGAACATGGAGGGCGACCCCCATGTGAAGGGGCAGCGCCGTTCGTTGGCGTACCAATTGGCCAACGAAGAGCCCAAGGTCAAGCTGCCCAAGCTGGAAGAAGCCGACATGCTGGTGGTCAACCCGACGCATTTTGCCGTTGCCCTGTATTACCGCGCCGGTGTGACGCCGCTGCCCCTGCTGGTCAGCAAAGGTACGGATGCCGACGCCCGCCAGTTGATCCGGCAGGCCAAAGCGGCCGAGGTGCCGGTGATCCAGTGTGTGTGGCTGGCACGCACGTTGTACACCCGCAAACTCGGAGCGAGTATCCCGCGCGAAACCTTGCAGGCCGTGGCGCTGATCTATCGCACGTTGCGTGAACTTGATGATGAAAGCAAGCGCGAAACCCTGCAGCTGCCGGAGCTTGAGTTGCGCTGATCAGTCACTGGCGCTGCGAAACGCCTGGCGTTGATCGCCAGGCATTTTGCCAGGGCTTATCGTTCCAACGATATCGTCTGGTAGTCCGCCCGTTCGCCGGAAGGGCCAGGCTCGACGCGCATCTGCGGTGGCCACCAGATCACCATTCGATCCTTGGTCGCTTGTGGGCGTGAGCAGGAGTCGCCCTTGCAGGTTGGGGTGCAGCCGGCGATAAGCAGCACTGTGCTGATCAGGGTGACGCACAACACGTGGTGTTTCATGGTGTTGCCTTCTTCGCTGGAGTGATCAAGGAGGGGCGGGGAACGCCGATGTGTTCATCTTTCACCACTGGGCGCATGGCGATAAATACCTCGGCTTCTTCACCCGGTTTGAGCCAGGCGCGCGGCCACACGGTGACGGCCAGGGTTTGCGAATTGCTGCATTCTTTTTCGTCGATACGCACATTGCGCTTGAACTGGTTACGCAGCACCACCACCGCCACATTGAACTCCGGGCCGGCATACCACTGGCTGCGTTCGGTGTTCATTGCCAGTAGGTCACGGGTGCTGCACAGGGTGTCCAGGCTCAGGGGCATCGGTGCGGCCTTGAATGCCAGGGGCACTTCACCGGACACCAGGCGAGCCAACGTGCCGGTGATGTCACTGCGCTTGATCACCGGCTGATGTTCGGCATAACGCCTGGCCAAAGGCTTGAGAGCGGCTTGTAGCTCCACCTGATCGTCTTGAGGCAGATAACGTGAAGGGTCGGCCTGATCGCCCATGACGCGTGGGGTCAGGATAAACAGGCGTTCGCGGCGATTGTTCTGGCGTTCGGAGGAGGAAAAAAGCGCCCTGCCCAGCAGCGGAATGTCCCCCAGCAGCGGGACCTTGCTGCGTTTGTCAGTGCTTTCGGTGACATGGAAACCACCCACCACCAATGAGCGCTTTTCCGCGATGACCGCCTGGGTGCTGACCTTGCCGCGGCGTACGTCGGGCCCGATGCGATCGGGGTTTGATTCGTCGAAATTACCGTCTTCGATATCTACGGCAAGGTGAACCTGATGCGCGCCACCCGAGGTAGTCACCCTGGGCACCACCTGGAAACTGGTGCCGACGGTGATGGGCAAGATGGTCGCGACCTCATTGCCTGCCGTGAGGTACTGGGTACGGTTGAAGTCGATGACCGCCGGCTGGTTTTCCAGGGTGAGGACCGAGGGGTTGGACACCATGGTCGCCAGGCCGCGTTGCTCGAGCGCGCGTATATCGGCAAAGAAGCGGTCCCGGCTGGCGATCGACACTTGCGATGACGTGCCCGGCGCCATGTTCACGCCGCCACGGAAGCGGCTGTTCTGGAAACCCCAGGTCACCCCGAACTCACGCAATTGAGTGCGCTCGATATCCAGGATGATTGCGTCGATTTCCACCAGCTTGCGCGCCACGTCGAGCTGGGTAATCAGTTCGCGGTACATCGCCTGGCGCTCTGGCAGGTCGTAGATCAGCACAGCGTTGTTGCGTACATCGGCTTCGACGCGAATTCTGCCTCTGGACACGGGCGCACGAGGGGTGAGCGTCGCACCGCTGTCCAACTGCCCGGCGCTCCCTGTTTGACCGAGCATTTGCCCCAGCAAAGGGTTGTTCAGCCGGGGAATGTTCGCAGTGATAGGCGAAGGTTGTGATGAATTGAGGCCCGTGTTCATCGACGAGAGGGTGGACGCTCCCCGCGGCTCCAATAACCCCTGCAGCATGCTGGCGACACCCGGGATGGTAATTTTTTCGCCGCGATAGTCAATTTGGCGATCCGCTGCGTTGGCGAACTTCAGCGGGTAGCTGAGTACGCTCTGCTTTTCGTCGGCGGTTTTACGCTGGCTGCTGAATTGCTTGATCTGGTCGATGTAGCGCTTGGGACCAGAGACCAGTACCACGCCATCATCAGGCAGTTCACCCCAGCCGAAACGGCTGTCAAGCAAGCCGATATCGGTCAGGGCCCGCTTGAGGTCGGCGACGGTCTCGGCAGAGACTTCCAGCCGCGCGGACTCCTGCAGGTCCAGCGTGCTGATATAGAGGGTATTGTTGTACAGGTACCACTGGAAGCGGTGTTCCACCGCCAGCCTGTCGAGCATTGACTGGGGGGTATTGGCGCGTATCTTGCCGTTGACGGTCCCGTCCAGAAGGCCGTCAATTTGCAGTTGCGTGCCAAACGTCTGAGCGAAGTCCTCCAGTACATCGCCCAGGGGCTTATGCTCGGCTTCATAGGCGTAGGCGGTATTTCTCCACTCCGGGGGAATGGCGGCAAGGGTGCTGTGCAGCGGTGCCAACAGCAAGGGCAGCGCTAGCAAACTGCGCCAGTGAACGCGTTTTACCAGGATGGCAGGCGAATTTATGCGCAAGCCGGAGTGCTTGTTGATCTTGCTATACATGACAAGTTCTCTGTTTCAGTGCGGTAGCGTACGAAGGGGAGTGGGCTGCAGATCGCACCCAGCCTTAGTCAGGCGCGCAGTTACGCCACGCCGGGTTTCGCGTTGGTTGAAAAGGGCTTCCAAAACATTCCGCAGGTACTCCGGCCTGACGTTTCGTGGCGGGCATCCCACCGGCCGCAAGTGGCCAGCGCCTGGCGCCGAGGCAAGTGCGCCCTGGATATGCACCAGGCTGGACGGAGTGGCTTGGTTTGAACGCAGCAGTTGGGTGCGTAGCACGTTGACCGAGCACCTGAGAGCGCTGCATACCACCACTCAAACAGTCAGTCAGAAAATGCTGTGCGGCACTAGACGACATTTATGGCGCTTTTTACAGTTTCGTGCTGATAGCTGATGTAGGCCGCGGTCACTGTATAGCTGACACCATCGTTGATTTTCCCTTGCAAGATTTTGTCGAAGGCCATGGAGAGCTCTTCGTCTGCGCCCCCGTTTGAAATATCCTCCTCGATTTGCTTGGAAACAGTATTGGAACGAGCTTGCTGCCTGTAGAGACCATCAAGAAAGCGGGCGTCACTCATCGCATTAACTCCAGTGGGGTTCTACTCCTATGTGGCAACCGATGGATGACCGGTTCCTCCCACGGATTAAATTGTTAATAAAAAAATACTGAATGCGCTGTTACTTGTATCGACCTTCGGGGGGAATGATCACCAGGTTGTTGACGGCATCAGTCCAGTTGATGTGAAACCCGCCATCTTCGGTTTCAAGAATCAGCGACCTGGCGGCGAGCCCGTCCTCGACGCGCAGTGCCCATGGCACATCGCAGTGATTGCTCAGCCATTGCTCGACATGTTCGCGGTCCAACGGATGACACAGCAGGTTCGCCTCGACAGTCGGAAGTTGGGCAGTCAACAGCTTATTGAGCAGTACCGTAAGGCGTTGAGCGGGTACGGTCTCCTCCAGCAAGCTGCGGATAGCCATCCTGATAACTGAGCTGGCGGCAGTTTCCAATTGGTCGAACATCGCTTGTCGGTCCGATTCCCAGCGATGAAGTTGAGCGTTGGCGCGCTGCCAGAACTCATTGCTTGCACTTTCCAGTATGTGCTCGCACTGGCTTTCGGCTTGGCGTATGAGTGCCTGTGCCTGGGCTTCCGCGTGTTCGAGGATTTCACGGGCCTGGGTATATTCGGCAAGCATTTCCCGAGGAATCAAGGCTGTCGACAGGTCGCTCGAGCGGGCGTTGAGCTCGACTTTATGGGTGCAAAACATGGTTGGCTATCTCGGGGGAGGTGCGCAGCGCTTCATCTACGGAGGTAGAAGTTGCACGCCAAATAGCGGCTTGCCACAGAATGTCCAGGCGGCCTTGAGCGTCCACCAGCGTTGGGTGCTGCTCCAATTCAAGCACCCTCTCCAGTGCAAAGTTCAGGCGCAATCGCTGCCATGTAGCGGGTGTGACCCACGCGCGCAGGTAGTGCAGGGGGTCGTCGATGCTCAAGGGTGTCGGACCGGGTGGCAACGCTTTGGCCAGGCGCTGGCACCAAAGTAGCTGTCCTTGGCTCAAGCGACTGTCGTAAGGCGCGTTGTATACCTCATTGACGAGTGTGAGTATGAGGTCTCGTTGTTGCGAGCTACTGCGCACCAGTTGCAGCAAGGCCGCAGACACGGGTGGAGGAAGTTCGGCTTTGATGCCGAACAGATTGCTCGCCCGGGCATGATGGCTGCGAGAAAGTGCCGTTGTTTCAACAAAGCCCGTTAGGGTAAGCCAGTCAATGTGGGCGTTCTCCCATGGGCAGGCCCACCATTTCGCCCAGCGCAGTTCATCACTCATGAGCGTGTGCTATCTCAGGCTTGGGTGCCGAAGCGGGCCTTGTCCTGCGGCGCCAGAACAGCCAGGCACCGGCACCCAGCAAGAGCCCGAGCACAGGCACGAAAGTGCTCATAAGCCAGATACCGAGGTCTTGTTCCGGAACCAGGAAAGGGCCGAAATAGGCAAGCTGTTGCTTATCTATGTAGGCCGTGGCGGGTACGAAAACGACGGTCAGCTTTGTCGTATTGTCTATAGCCGAGGCCATGCCGGGGATACTGCTGGCCACCAACCTGCGCACTCGCGCATTGATATTGTCAGGGTCCAGGCGCGGGTCATGCTTGATGAATATAGAGGCGGATGCCGGCTGAACTGGCTCTCCAGGCGCTATTCGCTCAGGCAACACCACATGCACCCGTGCGACGAGAACACCGTCAATATTGGATAAGGTCGCTTCCAGTTCCTGGGACAGTGCATAGATGTAGCGCGCGCGCTCTTCAAGCGGCGTCGAGATGACCCCCTCTTTGCGAAAGATTTGTCCCAAGGTCGAGCGTGCAACCTTGGGCAGTCCAGCGGCGTCCAGGGTACGAACGGCTCGATTGATGTCACTTGCCTTGACGCGCACAGCGACGCCGTCTTTTCCCGGAATCTTTTGGGCGCGAATCTGTTTGTCTGCCAGTTCCGCGATGACTTCATTGGCTTCCTGTTCGGAAATATTGCGATGCAGTTCTACACTTTCACCGCAGCCGGTGAGCAACAGCGCCAATGAAAAAAATAAGAGGGTGCTTAGGCGGCGGTACATGCACTACCCCATGGTTGAAATTTTGTCGCAGGCTTTTGCGATTGCGCCGACGACCTTGACCTGTGAAATCACATTGACATGTGATTCGGCAAGCAATTGGGGTAGCTCATTCATACGCTTGTTCTGGCTAGCGTCCCGAAAACCTTTGGAGAGGCGTCTCGATATTTCCGACGACTCACGACTGCCCCAGCCTGAATCAGTAGAGGCCACGGCGCGAGGGTGTCCTTTATCGGGTTGATCGGTCTTGTTCATTTCGGCCAGGAAAAAGTTGACCTCAGAAGATCGATGAGTCTCGGCAGGGGCATCCGGCGCTGTGTTGATCTTTCCGTTCGTGGTGAAGTATTCGTGGGTGATGAGCATATGTCCCTCTATCGAACGTATCGAGTGTGGTGACCCACGTTAAGTGAAGCCCTCTCAGCGGATGAGTTGAGAGGGCTTGATCTGCTTAGTAACGTACTGCTTTGGTGTTGGCTGCCGTTGCGTTGAATCTAGCGATATCCGCTTCTTCCTTGGCCTTTTGTACGCCATCCCATTTCTTTTGTTCTTCGATGCCTTTTGTAGCTATTTCTTGTGGACTGGTACCCAAGCCGCCTATTGCCATGATTCACCTCTTGAACTTTAAATCGATAGCGAGCGTTCGCTGTCGGGGGTTTATGAGCGGCATTGAAATCGCTCGTTGTATATGTGGCTTACACGAGATGAAACGTTCCAGTTCTCCTGCAGGGCGGGTGTGGATAATTATTTCTTAATGTTTTTTTTATCTGAATTACGTAACGGCAGGTGCACGCAGGCAAGTTTCGGCATTACGTCCACGCGCTTTATGCCAGCTGTACGTCGAGCTGTTTCATCCGGTAGTAGAGCGTACGCTTGGCGACCTTCAGCTCAGCTGCCACGCTATCGACACAGTGGTCGTTACGGCGCAGCGACTCTTCAATCAAGGCTTTTTCAATTTGCTGCAACCGCGCCTTCAGGCTCAGTTCATGAACATGGGGGTTGAGTATTGGGGGGGAAAGGGGTGGCAGGCCCAAGACGAACCGCTTGGCTGCAGAGCGCAATTCGCGGACATTGCCTTGCCAGGAATGACACAGCAATTGCTGCAGCAATTCACCGGGCGGTGTCGGGGCCGGGCATTTGAAGAGGTCGGCTTCTTGCTGGATCATCCCCTGGAATAACGGAATGATCCGCTCTCGTCGGTCTCGCAGGGCAGGAAGTTGGAAGCTGACGACATTCAGGCGAAAGTACAAGTCACGTCGGAACGTGCCTTGTTCGACCATTGCCAGCAGCGACTGCTGGGCCGACGCAATAACGCGCATGTCCACAGGAATGAAGCGGGTTGAGCCCAGGCGCTCCACGCCACGCGTCTCCAGTACGCGCAGCAGCTTGGCTTGCATGCTTAAGGGCATGCTGTCGATCTCATCGAGATACAGGGTGCCCAAGTGAGCAGCCTCGACAACGCCGGCCCGCGATTGCAGTGCGCCTGTATAGGCGCCGCTGTTGACACCGAATAACTGGCTTTCGGCGAGACTTTCCGGGATGGCCGCGCAGTTCACGGCAACAAAGTTACCTCGGCGCCCCGATAGATTATGTATTCGTTGCGCCAAGGTATCCTTGCCTGTGCCGGTTTCACCCAATAGCAGTATGTCAATGCTGAGAGACGCGGTGTTAACGAGTGTACTTTCAATGTCCGGGCTTTCGATCAATGAGATATATGTTTCATTTTCCTGCAGAGGGGCGGCCGACGTCAAAAGGGTGCTCCATTATTGCTTTGCGCGATTAGGGAAAGTGTCAGCGGGCGCGTTTTAATAGAATGGAAAGCATAAGTTTTTTCTTCCTGAATTGAAGTAGGAACTTGCGCAGTTGGCGTAGGATAAGTTAGACCGTTGCAGGTTTATTTCTTTTTAAGGGGTAGTCAGTAGGGGAAATTAAAAATCACAGGTGTCTAAAAGTTTTTTGGCCGTGTGTGTAATCGTTGCCCACAAAAAAGCCGATGCATTGCATCGGCTTTTTATTTGCGACGTTAACCGCAGGTATTACTTACACGTTGAAACGGAAGTGCATCACGTCGCCATCCTTGACGATGTATTCCTTGCCTTCCAGGCGCCATTTACCGGCTTCCTTGGTACCGGCTTCACCCTTGTACTGGATGAAATCGTTGTAGGCGATGACTTCGGCGCGGATAAAGCCTTTTTCGAAGTCGGTGTGGATCACGCCGGCGGCCTGTGGGGCGGTGGCGCCGACCTTTACGGTCCAGGCACGTACTTCTTCGACACCGGCGGTGAAGTAGGTCTGCAGGTGCAGCATTTCGTAGCCGGCGCGGATCACGCGGTTCAAACCAGGCTCTTCCAGGCCCAGGGCCTCGAGGAACATGTCTTTCTCTTCGCCGTCATCCAGTTCGGCGATCTCTGCTTCGATCTTGTTGCACACCGGCACCACGATCGCGCCTTCTTCGTCGGCGATGGCCTTGACCACGTCGAGCAAAGGGTTGTTCTCGAAGCCGTCTTCAGCGACGTTGGCGATGTACATCACTGGCTTGGTGGTCAGCAGGTGGAAGCCTTTGATGACTGCCTTTTCGTCGGCATTCATGCTCTTCATCAGGCTGCGTGCCGGTTTGCCCAGGGTGAAGTGAGCGATCAACTGCTCCAGCAGGCCTTTCTGGACCACTGCGTCCTTGTCGCCGCCCTTGGCGTTACGCGCGACTTTCTGCAGTTGCTTTTCGCAGCTGTCGAGGTCGGCGAAGATCAGTTCCAGGTCGATGATCTCGATGTCGCGTTTCGGGTCGACGCTGTTGGAGACGTGAATCACGTTCTCGTCTTCGAAGCAGCGGACCACGTGGGCGATGGCATCGGTTTCACGGATGTTGGCCAGGAACTTGTTGCCCAGGCCTTCACCTTTCGATGCGCCAGCTACCAGGCCTGCGATGTCGACGAATTCCATGGTGGTCGGCAGGATGCGCTTTGGATTGACGATAGCCGCCAGCTCCTGCAAGCGCGGGTCCGGCATGGCCACGATGCCGCTGTTCGGTTCGATGGTGCAGAAGGGGAAGTTCTCCGCCGCAATACCGGATTTGGTCAGAGCGTTGAACAGGGTGGATTTGCCGACGTTGGGCAGGCCGACGATGCCGCAATTGAATCCCATGGTGTTTCCCCTCGGTAAGAGTCAGGCCTTCTGGCTGTGCAGGTTTTTCATCGCGCGGTTCCATTCACCGGCTAAGATATCCGGCAGCACGCCGAGGGCAAAATCGATGCTGGCATCGAGTTTTTCCTGTTCGGCGCGTGGCGCACGACCCAGGACGAAATTTGAAACCATACTGGCAACGCCTGGGTGGCCAATGCCGAGCCGCAGACGGTAAAAATTATTCTGATTGCCCAACTGCGCAATGATGTCGCGCAGGCCATTGTGGCCGCCATGCCCCCCGCCCAACTTGAGTTTGGCAACACCGGGAGGCAGGTCCAGTTCGTCATGGGCCACCAGGATTTCTTCGGGTTTGATCCGGAAGAAGCCCGCAAGCGCCGCGACAGCCTGGCCGCTGCGGTTCATGTAGGTGGTGGGAATCAGCAGACGAACATCCTGACCCTGGTGCGAAAAGCGCCCGGTCAGGCCAAAATATTTGCGATCGGCCGCAAGGTTCACACCTTGTGCGTGGGCGATGCGCTCAACAAAAAGGGCCCCCGCGTTATGCCGGGTCTGTTCGTATTCGGCGCCTGGATTTCCCAGGCCAACGATCAGTTTTATGGCAGTCACGACAGGGGCCCTTCCTTTGGAGTTGTGGATAACATCGCCGCGACCTGAGTGCGGCGAAAGTGGACGACAGGAGCTCACTTATCCAGAGATAAACTTCGCGTTGTCGCCCGCTTTCTCGCTACGTTCCGGTCCGCGATGTTTCCTCAAGCTCCGGCAATACAGAGTGAATTACTCTGCAGCGCCTTCTTCAGCTTCATCTTCAGCTACAACACGTGGCGCGTGGACGTTGGCAACAGCCTTGTCGTCGTTGTGAGCCAGTGCTACGAACTCAACGCCTTTAGGGGCTTTGAGGTCGGACAGGTGAATGATGGTGCCGATTTCAGCAGCCGACAGGTCGACTTCGATGAACTCAGGCAGATCTTTCGGCAGGCAGCTTACTTCGATCTCGGTAGTAGTGTGGGAAACAACGCCACCTTTCTTGACCGGAGCTTCTTCACCAACAAAGTGCACAGGCACGATAGCGGTCAGTTTCTGGCCGGCTACGACGCGTACGAAGTCAGCGTGCAGAACGTGACCCTTGGACGGGTGACGTTGCAGAGCTTTGATGATGACGTTTTGCTTTTTGCCGCCAACGTTCAGTTCGATCACGTGGCTGTAGGCAGCATCGTTTTCGAGCAGTTTGGCAACTTCTTTAGCCAGCATGCTGATGGATTCAGGGGCTTTTTCGCCACCGTAAACTACAGCTGGAACCAGGCTTGCGAGACGACGCAGGCGGCGGCTCGCACCTTTCCCCAGGTCGGAACGCACTTCAGCATTCAGAGTAAAATCGTTCATGTTGTATCTCCAAAATAACCACATTCGCCCCAGCGTTTGCGACCAGCGCTAAAGGCGATATGGGCAAAAAAGCCCCGCCCCAACAGAATGCTGGGGCGGGGCGCTTTTCGTCAGTGAGATGTTACGTAAGGTTTGACCCTTAACGGAACATCGCGCTGATCGATTCTTCGTTGCTGATGCGGCGAACCGCTTCGGCAACTACCGGTGCGATATCCAGTTGACGGATACGCGAACAGGCTTGAGCTGCTGCGGACAACGGGATGGTGTTAGTCACCACCAGTTCGTCCAGCATGGAGTTCTCGATGTTCTCGATCGCTCGGCCCGACAGCACAGGGTGTGTGCAGTAGGCGAAGACTTTTGCTGCACCGTGCTCTTTCAAGGCTTTTGCCGCGTGGCACAGGGTGCCGGCGGTGTCGACCATGTCATCAACCAGAATACAGGTACGCCCTTCGACATCACCGATGATATGCATCACTTCAGAGTGATTGGCTTTCTCACGGCGTTTGTCGATGATCCCGAGATCCACGCCCAGGGATTTGGCAACAGCCCGTGCACGCACGACGCCACCAATGTCCGGGGACACGATCATCAGGTTTTCAAAGCGCTGGTCTTCGATGTCGTCCACCAATACTGGCGAACCGTAGATGTTATCTACCGGGATATCGAAGAACCCCTGGATTTGGTCAGCGTGCAGGTCAACCGTGAGAACACGGTCGATGCCTACCACGGTCAGCATGTCAGCAACGACTTTCGCGCTGATAGCCACACGTGCGGAACGCGGACGGCGATCCTGACGGGCATAACCAAAGTAAGGGATTACAGCTGTGATTCGAGTCGCTGAGGAGCGGCGGAAGGCATCAGCCATCACGACGAGTTCCATCAGGTTATCGTTGGTCGGAGCGCAGGTCGGCTGAATAATGAAGACGTCTTTACCGCGGACGTTTTCATTGATCTCGGCTGTAATTTCGCCGTCGGAGAATTTACCGACAGAGATGTCACCGAGAGGGATATGCAGCTGACGTACGACACGTCGAGCCAGATCGGGGTTGGCGTTCCCCGTAAAGACCATCATCTTGGACACGCGCAGTACCTAGAGGCTGAGGGTAACCTGGATGAGTATTAGAAAATGGCAGGGGCGGCTGGATTCGAACCAACGCATGGCAGGATCAAAACCTGCTGCCTTACCGCTTGGCGACGCCCCTGTATCTGTTGCAACGAGTACCCAGTACTCGGTTCCTTTTAGAGCAGACTTTGCAGCTTGCGATGCAACATCGAAACGTTGCTTCCCTTTGCTACAAACCCTGTAAGGGTCTCTGTAAGAAGGGCCGAGACTTTATCAGCTTCAGCTTTGCTTGGGAAGCCCCCAAACACACAACTTCCAGTTCCGGTTAATTTTGCTTCGGTAAATTTACCTAACAAATTCAAAGCGTTACGTACCTCTGGATAACGCCTTGCTACAACCGGTAAGCAGTCATTTCGACTGTTTCCCTTGGGAACGGGGCGCACTTTAATGGGAGAAGAGTTACGTGTCAACAACGGATCTGAAAAAATTTCTGCTGTACTTACAGATACTTGCGGGACAAGCACGACATACCAAGGCTCTTCGGGGTATTGCGGGGTAAGTTTCTCCCCGACGCCCTCGGCAAAAGCGGCGCGTCCATGCACGAAAACCGGGACGTCGGCGCCCAGCGTAAGGCCTAGCGCAGCCAGGCGATCATGGTCCCAGCCCAGTTGCCACAAGTGATTCAGGCCGAGCAATGTGGTCGCGGCATTCGAGCTGCCGCCACCGATGCCACCGCCCATGGGCAGGATTTTATCGATCCAGATGTCGATGCCCAGCGAGCAACCAGATTGCTCCTGCAGCTTTTTCGCCGCCTTCACAATCAGATTGCTGTCGTGGGGCACACCTTCGAATCCGGTGTGCAACTGGATCACGCCGTCATCGCGGACGGCGAACGTGAGTTCGTCGCCGTAGTCGAGAAATTGAAACAGCGTCTGCAGTTCGTGGTAGCCGTCTGCACGGCGCCCGAGAATATGCAGCATCAGATTGAGTTTGGCCGGGGAGGGCAGCGTCAGCTTTTGCACGGTCACGTTATTGCCCCAGCTTGCGCGGTTGCCAGTCCTTGATCACCAGCGTGACGTCGAGGTCGGTGCCGTGCAGCTTGATGCGCTCGGGCAGCCAATAACCGCTTTGTTGCACGTAGCTCAAATACTCGACCTGCCAGCCATCCTGCTCCAGCGAGGCGAGGCGGCTGTCGCCATTGAGGCTCAGGCGGCTTTTGCTGTCCGGCGCGGGCAAGCCACGCACCCACCACACCAGATGCGAAACCGGCAGTTTCCAGCCGATCTGCTCTTCCAGCAGCGCTTCCGGCGAGGTCGCCTCATAGCGGCCCTGGTTGGCCACTTCAAGGCTGACTTGCCCCGGTCGGCCGGTCAGGCGGGCGGCGCCTCGGCCGAGTGGGCCGGACAGGCGAATGTCGTAGTAGTCCTGGCGTTGCAGCCAGAACAAGGTGCCGCTGCCGGAATCTTTTGGCGCGCGTACCCCGACTTTGCCTTCGATCTGCCAGCCATCGATGCTGCTGAGCTGGTCCTTGTGCTGTTGCCATTGCGCCGGGTTGCCCTGGCCCTCAACGGATTCACGGGTGCCGACGCCCGCGCAACCGGCGAGCAGGGCGATGAAGCTGAAAACGATAACGTGGCGCAAGAACATAAGCTTAAAGGGTCTCGGATCCGGTCAGGCGCTTGATGGTGCCGCGCAGGATGGGGCTTTCGGGTTGTTCCTTGAGGAATTTTTCCCAGACTTGCCGGGCTTCGCGCTGCTTGCCATTGGCCCACAGCACTTCGCCCAGGTGGGCGGCGACTTCCTGGTCGGGGAAGCGCTCCAGCGCCTGGCGCAGCAAACGCTCGGCTTCGTCCAGGTTGCCCAGGCGGTAATTCACCCAGCCGAGGCTGTCGAGGACGGCCGGGTCTTCCGGGTTGAGCTTGTGGGCTTGCTCGATCAGCACCTTGGCTTCGGCGTAGCGCGTGGTGCGGTCGGACAAGGTGTAGCCGAGGGCATTGAGCGCCATGGCGTTGTCCGGGTCGCGCTTGATGATCAGGCGCAGGTCTTTTTCCATCTGCGTCAGGTCATTGCGTTTTTCCGCCTGCATGGCGCGGGTGTAGAGCAAATTCAGGTCGTCGGGGTATTGCAGCAAGGCTTGCTGCAATACCTTCCAGGCGCGCTCGCCCTGATTGTTGGCCGACAGGGTCTCGGCCTGGATCAGGTACAGCTGGATCGCGTAATCCGGTTCGGCATCGCGAGCGGCGCCCAGGCGTTTTTCCGCTTCGTCGGTGCGGCCGTTGCTCATCAGGATATCGGCTTGGCGCAACTGAGCGGGCAGGTAGTCGTTGCCGGGGCCGACCTGGGCGTATTCGAGCAGGGCGGCTTGCGGGTCGTTGCGCTCCTCGGCAATGCGGCCGAGGTTCAGGTGCGCCGAATCCACATGGCTTTCGCGCTGGATCAGCTCTTCCAGGTAGCCCTTGGCCTCGTCCCAGGCCTTGGCTTCCAGGCACACCAGCGCCAGGGAGTAGCGCAGCTCGTCGTCGTCCGGGTATTGCTGGACCAAGGCGGCGAACTGCACTTTGGCGTCCTCCATGCGGTCCTGCTCCACCAGCGTGCGCGCGTAAGTCAGGCGCAGGCGCTTGTCTTCCGGATACTTCTTGATGCTTTTTTCCAGCAGCGGAATCGCTTCCTTGCCGCGATTGAGGTTCTGCAGCAGGCGTGCACGCAGCAGGATCGGCGCGATTTCGCCGTCTTCCGGCGGGTTCTGCTCCAGCAGCTTCAGCGCAGCCTCGGCTTCGTCATCCTGTTGCAGCAGCAAGGCCTTGCCGAAAATCAGCTGGCTGTTCTTTGGGTGTTTTTGCAGCAGGCGGTCGAAACTCTTCATCAGGCCATTGCGCGTGTCCTGGTCGGTGTCGGCGGCCGACAGCGCGAGGAAGTCGAAATGGGTGTCGCCCTTGCCCTGCAGGACTTTCTCCATATAGACCATGGAGTCGTCATAGCGCCCGGCGCGTGCCAGCTGGATGGCGGCGGCGCGCTGTGCTTCCAGGTCATCCGGGGCGTTTTTCGCCCAGATCAGCGAGGTGTCCAGGGCTGCCTGATCGGCGCCCAGGTACTCGGCGATGCGAAACGCGCGCTCGGAAATGCCCGGATCCTGCGTGTTGATGGCCTGGGTCACGTAGTTATCCAGCGCAATGTCGAAACGATTGCGTTGGCCGGCCAGCTCCGCGCTCAGCAGGCTGAACACCGTTTCTTCACTGAACGAGGAATAAACCTTGGGCTTTTCAGGGGCGGGGGTGCTGTCTTCCACCGGCGGGGTACTGTCCGGCGACACGGGTGCCATGGCCTGGCAGCCGCTGAGGAAGACAAAAGCAAGGAGCAACGCGGAAGATCTATTCATATAGGAAGAGGACGACTAACCTGCGGTCGGATCATCATGACACAAGCCCTCGGCCAAACATAACCGAGTCTCAGTTGATGCCTTTATAGACACAAGGCATTAGGACAATAGACGACGGTGGTTGTTCTGAATCTTTCGAAGTAGGACAATTGCCGGCTTCCCGACATCATCAGCGATATTGAATGGCCTTCCTCGCACTCGGTATTAACCACAAGACTGCAACCGTAGACGTGCGCGAGCGCGTGGCGTTTACGCCAGAGCAGTTGGTTGAGGCCTTGCAGCAGCTCTGCCGGCTCACCGACAGCCGCGAAGCTGCAATCCTTTCGACCTGCAATCGCAGCGAGCTGTATATAGAGCAGGAACATCTTTCAGCGGATGTGGTACTGCGCTGGCTGGCCGATTACCACCATTTGAGCCTCGAGGACCTGCGCGCCAGTGCTTATGTGCACGAAGAGGATGCGGCAGTTCGTCACATGATGCGCGTGGCGGCCGGGCTCGATTCGCTGGTGTTGGGCGAGCCGCAGATTTTGGGCCAGATGAAATCCGCCTACGCCGTAGCGCGCGAGGCCGGCACCGTCGGCCCGCTGCTCGGCCGGCTGTTCCAGGCCACCTTCAATTCTGCCAAGCAGGTGCGCACCGACACCGCCATCGGCGAAAACCCGGTGTCCGTGGCGTTTGCCGCCGTCAGCCTGGCCAAACAGATTTTCAGCGACTTGCAGCGCAGCCAGGCCCTGCTGATCGGCGCCGGCGAAACCATCACCCTGGTCGCCCGCCACCTGCATGACCTGGGCGTGAAGCGCATCGTGGTCGCCAACCGCACCCTGGAGCGCGCGAGCATCCTGGCCGAGCAGTTCGGCGCCCACGCGGTGTTGCTGTCGGACATCCCGGCCGAATTGGTGCGCAGTGATATCGTCATCAGCTCCACCGCCAGCCAGTTGCCGATTCTTGGCAAAGGCGCGGTAGAAAGCGCGCTGAAGCTGCGCAAGCACAAGCCGATTTTCATGGTGGATATCGCCGTTCCCCGGGATATCGAGCCAGAAGTCGGCGAGTTGGACGACGTTTATCTCTACAGCGTCGACGACCTGCATGAAGTGGTCGCCGAAAACCTCAAGAGCCGCCAGGGTGCAGCCCAGGCGGCCGAGGAGATGGTCAGCACCGGCGCCGAAGATTTCATGGTGCGCCTGCGTGAATTGGCGGCGGTGGACGTGCTCAAGGCGTATCGTCAGCAAGGCGAACGCCTGCGCGACGAAGAGCTGCTCAAGGCCCAGCGCTTGCTCGCCAACGGCAGCAGCGCCGAGGACGTACTGATGCAACTGGCCCGCGGCCTGACCAACAAGCTACTTCACGCCCCCAGCGTACAGCTTAAAAAATTGACTGCCGAAGGCCGCCTCGATGCGCTGGCCATGGCCCAGGAACTCTTTGCCCTCGGTGAGGGCGCGTCAGATAGCTCTTCGGATAAAAAACCGCAATGAAAGCGTCACTGCTCAATAAACTGGACGTGCTCCAGGACCGTTTCGAAGAACTGACCGCCTTGCTGGGCGATGGCGAAGTCATCTCCGATCAGACCAAGTTCCGCACCTATTCCAAGGAATACGCGGAAGTTGAGCCGATTGTGACTACCTACAGCCACTGGCTGAAAACCCAGGCCGACCTCGAAGGCGCCCAGGCGCTGCTCAAGGACAGCGACCCGGACATGCGCGAAATGGCCGTGGAAGAAGTGCGCGAAGCCAAGGACAAACTGGTCCAGCTCGAAGGCGACCTGCAACGCATGCTGCTGCCCAAGGACCCCAACGACGGGCGCAACGTGTTCCTCGAAATCCGCGCCGGTACCGGTGGCGACGAGGCGGCGATTTTTTCCGGCGACCTGTTCCGCATGTATTCGCGTTACGCCGAGCGTCGTGGCTGGCGTGTGGAGATCCTGTCCGAGAACATCGGTGAGCACGGCGGTTATAAAGAAGTCATCGCGCGGGTCGAAGGCGACAACGTCTACGGCAAGCTCAAGTTCGAGTCCGGCGCGCACCGTGTGCAGCGGGTGCCGGCGACCGAATCCCAAGGCCGTATCCACACCTCGGCGTGCACCGTGGCGGTGTTGCCCGAGCCGGACGAGCAGGAAGCCATCGAGATCAACCCGGCTGACTTGCGGGTCGATACCTACCGCTCGTCGGGCGCCGGTGGCCAGCACGTGAACAAAACCGATTCGGCAATCCGCATCACTCACTTGCCGTCGGGCATCGTGGTCGAGTGCCAGGAAGAGCGTTCCCAGCACAAGAACCGCGCGCGGGCCATGTCTTGGCTGTCGGCCAAGTTGAACGACCAGCAAACCAGCGCCGCCGCCAACGCGATTGCCAGCGAGCGCAAGTTGCTGGTGGGCTCGGGCGACCGTTCCGAGCGCATCCGTACCTACAACTTTGCCCAGGGCCGGGTCACCGACCACCGGGTCAACCTCACCCTGTATTCCCTCGACGAGATCCTCGCCGGCGGCGTGGATGCGGTGATCGAGCCGTTGCTCGCCGAATACCAGGCCGATCAGCTTGCGGCGATAGGTGAATAAATGACCATCATCGCCAGCCTGCTGCGCGCCGCCGACGTGCCCGACTCGCCCACCGCGCGCCTGGATGTGGAACTGTTGCTGGCCGCTGCATTGGGCAAGTCGCGCAGCTACCTGCACACCTGGCCGGAGAAAATCGTCAGCAGCGAAGCTGCGCTGACCTTTGCCGACTACCTGCAACGCCGCCGGGCCGGTGAGCCGGTGGCGTACATCCTCGGCCAGCAAGGCTTCTGGAAGCTGGACCTGGAGGTCGCGCCACACACGCTGATCCCGCGTCCGGAAACCGAGCTGCTGGTGGAGGCGGCCCTGGAATTGTTGCCGGCCACGCCCGCCAAGGTCCTCGACCTGGGCACCGGCAGCGGTGCCATCGCCCTGGCCCTGGCGAGCGAGCGCCCGGCCTGGCAGGTCACCGCCGTCGACCGCGTGCTGGAAGCCGTGGCCCTGGCCGAGCGCAATCGCCAGCGCCTGCACCTTAATAATGCTTCGGTGCTGAACAGCCATTGGTTCAGCGCGTTGCAAGGGCAGACCTTTGATCTGATCATCAGCAACCCGCCGTACATCGCCGACAACGACCCGCACCTGGTGGCCGGTGATGTGCGTTTCGAGCCCGCCAGCGCTTTGGTGGCGGGCCATGACGGCCTGGACGACCTGCGGCTGATCATCCAGGAGGCGCCGGCCCACTTGAACGCCGGTGGCTGGCTGTTGCTTGAACACGGTTACGACCAGGCTTCGGCCGTACGCGATCTGTTGCTGAACCAGGGTTTTGAGGAGGTGCACAGCCGCCTCGACCTCGGCGGCCACGAGCGCATCACCCTGGGACGCCGCCCGTGCTGACCGATCAGGAGCTGTTGCGCTATAGCCGACAGATTCTGTTGCAGCAGGTCGACATCGACGGCCAGTTGCGCCTGAAAAACAGCCGCGCTTTGATTGTCGGCCTCGGCGGCCTGGGCGCGCCGGTGGCGTTGTACCTGGCGGCCGCCGGTGTCGGCGAGTTGCATGTGGCGGACTTCGACACCGTCGACCTGACCAACCTGCAACGCCAGATCATCCATGACACCGACAGCGTCGGCCAGACCAAAGTTGACTCGGCATTGCGTCGGCTGACTGCCATCAACCCCGAAATCACTTTGATTGCCCATCGTAGCGCGCTTGATGCCGATTCCCTGGCGGCGGCCGTGGCGGCGGTAGACGTGGTGCTTGATTGCAGCGACAACTTCTCCACCCGTGAAGCGGTCAACGCCGCCTGCGTCGCGGCCGCCAAGCCATTGGTGAGTGGCGCGGCGATCCGGCTTGAAGGGCAATTGTCGGTATTCGACCCGCGCCGCGCCGAAAGCCCGTGCTACCACTGTTTATATGGGCACGGCAGCGACACCGAACTCACCTGCAGCGAAGCCGGCGTGGTCGGTCCGCTGGTGGGGCTGGTCGGTAGCCTGCAAGCGCTGGAAGCCCTGAAGCTGCTGGCCGGCTTCGGCGAACCGCTGGTAGGCCGCTTGCTGTTGATCGATGCGTTGACTACGAAGTTTCGCGAGTTGCGCGTCAAACGCGACCCGGGTTGCAGCGTCTGCGGGACGCACCATGGTTAAGGACGCGCCAATCGGTGTGTTCGATTCCGGCGTCGGCGGCTTGTCGGTGCTGGATGAAATCCAGCAGCTGCTGCCTCACGAATCGCTGCTGTATGTGGCCGACTGCGGGCATATCCCCTACGGCGAGAAAACCCCGGCGTTCATTCTTGAGCGTTCGCGACGGGTTGCTGCGTTCTTTCACGAACAGGGCGCCAAGGCGTTTGTGATTGCCTGCAACACCGCCACCGTTGCGGCGGTTGCGGACTTGCGCCAGGACTATCCCGACTGGCCCTTGGTGGGCATGGAACCTGCCGTCAAGCCCGCTGCAGCCGCGACCCGCAGTGGCGTGGTGGGTGTGCTCGCCACCACCGGCACCCTGCAAAGCGCCAAATTCGCGGCATTGCTGGATCGCTTCGCCACTGACGTACGGGTGGTGACCCAGCCATGCCCGGGCCTGGTCGAGCTGATTGAAACCGGCGACCTGAACAGCCCCGCCCTGCGCCGGTTGTTGCAGGGCTATGTCGAACCGCTGCTCAGTGCCGGTTGCGACACCATTATTCTCGGTTGCACCCACTATCCCTTCCTCAAGCCGCTCCTGGCGCAGATGCTGCCCCCCAGCATTATCCTGATCGATACCGGTGCCGCCGTGGCCCGCCAACTCAAGCGTTTGCTGGGTGAGCGCGATCTGCTCGCCAGCGGCGATCCTGAACCTGCGCAGTTCTGGACCAGCGGTGATGTGTATCACCTCAGAAATATCCTACCGACACTATGGAAACATCACGGAGTTGTGCGAAGCTTCGGCTCGTGAAAAATTCGTGAAAATTCGCTGAACTTCTGACTCTGCGTCAGCTTCTATAGCGAGATGTGCCTGTACAAAAAAACCAACTAACTTCGTTCGGAAAGGATGTTTCTTATGAAGCGCTTGTTCTGTTTGGCCGCGATTGCGGCCGTTGTGGTGGGACACTCTTTTTCGGCCCAGGCCGCCGGCCTGGAAATGGGTGTGGGGAGCACCAGCGATTCGACGCTGACCTATCGGCTGGGGCTCACGTCGGATTGGGACAAAAGCTGGTGGCAAAGCGATACCGGTCGATTGACCGGTTACTGGAGCGGCGCCTACACCTACTGGGATGGCGACAAGCGCGCCAGCGTCAGCAGCCTGTCGTTCTCGCCGGTGTTTGTGTATGAGTTTGCCGGCGAGTCGGTCAAGCCTTACATCGAGGCGGGCATCGGCGTGGCGGTGTTCTCGCGCACCAAGGTTGAAGACAACAACATCGGCCAGGCCTTCCAGTTCGAAGACCGCCTGGGCTTCGGCCTGCGCTTCAACGGCGGGCATGAAGTGGGGATTCGCGCGACGCACTACTCCAATGCCGGCATCAGCAGCAATAACGACGGGGTAGAGAGTTACGCGGTGCACTACACCTTGCCGCTGTAAGCAAATCCCTTGTGGGAGGGGGCAAGTCGAATCGTCGCACCGCCCCTCCCACATTTGAATTTCACAGGGTTCAGAATCAGCGATACGCCGTGGCAATCCCCTGGCGCTCGTCAATGCACTCCGGTGCACCCATCTCGAATTCCCGGCAGATCAGCGGGCGCCGCTCGTAGATCGTGCACATCATCGTGTCGCGGTCCAGCGCCGCGCACCAGCCGTCGTCCAGGCGCAGCATGACTTCGCCGCCCCAATCGTCGGTGTCGATGTAGCGTTCCGGCACGCCGGTGTCGGTGATCAGCATCACTTCCAGTTGGCAGCAGCAGGCCGCGCACGTCGAGCAGGTGACGGCGGGTTCGGTGATCTGGGTGTGGGGGATGTTGGTCATAGGCGCGCAGTGTAAGGCAAGCAAGTGATAAGCGTATGAATGCTCGACGGGCGTCAGTGCCCCAGTTGGTCGGCGACCCAATGCAGCAGCGGGAACACCAGGGCCCAGAGCACGGCCAGGCCGATCATGCTGGGCACGGTGCCATAGCCAAAGCTGACCCCCGCCAACTGGCTGCCCGCGTAATACGACAGCGGCCCACCCAGCGCGCCCAACACACTGGCGCGCCACCAGGGCTGCGCGCTCCAGGCCAGGCAATGGCGCAAGGTCGTGGCCAGCAGCGCCCACAACAGGATCAACCAAATCGGGATCAACGGCCCCGGCATGCTGAAGTGGAACACGCCGAAGGTGCGCAGTGAGGTGTCGATGACTGTCCCCAACAGCGTCACGGCCAGGATCACCTGGCCCTCCTTGCTCCACGCACTTATCCACAGCAGATGAATCGCCAGCACCGCCAAGCCCACCAGCAGCCAGCGGCTGTTACCGCCGAGCACGCAGGCAAACCAGCCGCACTGGAACAGCGCGGCATTGGCGAGGTTCTTAAGCACTGAAGCGCCCAAGCAGCGGCGGGTTGATGGCCGACGGCTTGGCCAGAAGCAATTGCGCGGTGCCGATGGTGCGCTCCATAAAGCCGCCCTCGCAGTAGCACAGGTAAAACTCCCACAGACGCAGGAAGTATTCGTCGTAGCCCAATTCCGTCAGGCGGCCATGGGCGCGGCGAAAATTCTCATGCCACAGGCGCAGGGTTCGCGCGTAGTGCAGGCCGAAATCCTCCATGTGCAACAGGTTCATGTCGGTGTCGCGGCTGACGATCTGCAGCATGTTCTGCACACAGGGCAGGGCGCCGCCGGGGAAGATGTAGCGTTGGATAAAGTCGACGCTGTTTTTGGCCTGCTCGAAACGCTGCTCACGGATGGTGATGGCTTGCAGCAGCATCAGGCCGTCGCGCTTGAGCAACTGCGCGCATTGCTTGAAATAGGTCGGCAGGAAGCGATGGCCCACGGCTTCGATCATCTCGATGGACACCAGCTTGTCGTACTCGCCGGTGAGGTCGCGGTAATCTTGCAGCAGCAGGGTCACCTGATTCTGCAGCCCCAGGGCCTCGATGCGTTTTTCAGTGTAGGCAAACTGCTCTTTGGACAGGGTCGTGGTGGTGACCTTGCAGCCATAATTCTGCGCTGCATACAGCGCCATGCTGCCCCAGCCGGTGCCGATTTCGAGCAGGTGGTCGGTCGGCTTGAGCGCGAGTTTCTGGCAGATGCGTTCCAGCTTGTTCAACTGCGCCTGTTCCAGGCTGTCGTCGGGGGTCAGAAATTGCGCGGCCGAATACATCATGGTCGGGTCGAGGAATTCTTCGAACAGGTCGTTGCCCAGGTCGTAATGGGCGGCAATGTTTTTCTGCGAGCCCTTGCGCGTGTTGCGGTTGAGCCAGTGCAGGCCCTGGGTAAACGGCCGCGCCAGGCGTGCCAGGCCACCTTCCATCGCGTCCAGCACGTCGAGGTTGCTGACCATCACGCGCACCACGGCGGTTAAGTCCGGGGTGCTCCAGTAGCCGTGGATAAACGCCTCGCCGGCGCCGATGGAGCCGTTGGCGGCCACCAGGCCCCACACCGCCGAGTCGAGGATCTGGATCTCCCCCAGCAGGTGCGCTTCCCGTGCGCCGAACACTTGGCGTTCGCCGTCCTCAATCACCACCAACTGGCCGTGGCGCAGTTGGCTGAGTTGACGCAGCACGCCCTTGCGCAGCAGCGCCGTGGTCACGCCGTTGACGTTCAGGCGGTTGGCCTTGACCGATAAGTTAGGGGATTTCATGGCGGCGATCCTTGGTATACCCGACTGCAGTACGGGAGACGCCATCGGCGGCCCGGTGGGAAAAAATCGGTGTGCGTTTGAGCAATAGGCGCAGGGCCTGCCAGTAAATCGCGAGGCAGGTCTTGGCGGTCATCCACGGAAAGCGCCACAGGTAGCGGTGCAGGCTGGCGCGGTCGAGGGCTTCTTTTTGCAGGCTGAGGGTGGCGTCGAAGACTTTGTGTTCGCCCTGCCAGTCGGCCATGTGCACGCCGAGGCGCGCGGCGGGCGGACTGAAGCTCATGCGGTATTCCAGGTCGCGGGGCAAAAACGGCGACACATGAAACGCCTTGGCCACGGCGAAATGCTGGTGCTCGTCTGCGCCAAGGGCCTGGGCCGGCAGCACGTAGTGGTAGCGTTCGCGCCATGGGGTGTTGGTCACTTCACACAGGATCGCGGCCAGTTGCCCGTCGGCCTCGAAACAGTAGAAGAAACTCACCGGGTTAAAAGCCAGGCCCCAACTGCGGGCCTGGGTCAGCAGGCAGATAACGCCCTCGGGGCTACGCCCCAGGGCCTTGCCGACTTCCTGGCGCACGGCATCGGTGAGGCTCATGCCGTGGCGCGTCAATTCACGCAGGTAATCCTGCTGGCGAAAACCGAAGGGCGCCAGGCGGCTCGCGCCGGCCAGGGGCGAGAGCCCGAGCACTTGGTCTTGCTCGCTTAAATCCAGGTACAGCAGGCCGATGCGGTAGCGAAAGGCGTGGGCCTTGGGCGCGAAGCGCCGATGGGCAATCCAGCCGCTGTACAGGGCGCTGTTCACAGGCTTTCCCCGAACGCCTGGGCCACGCGCAAGGCGCTGACCACGCCGTCTTCGTGAAAGCCGTTGGCCCAGTAGGCGCCGCAATAGTAGGTGTGGCGCGCGCCATGCAATTCTTCCCAGCGATTTTGCGCCGCCACCGCCGCCAGGCTGTATTGCGGATGGGCGTAGGTGTAGCGCGCGAGCACCTTCAGCGGGTTGATCATCGCCGTCTGGTTGAGGCTGACGCAAAAGGTGGTGGCGCTGTCGATGCCTTGCAGGATGTTCATGTCGTAGGTGACGGCGGCCTGGTTCTGCGCGCTGTCGGTGAGCCGATAATTCCAGCTGGCCCACGCCAGTTTGCGGTCCGGCAGCAGGCGGGTGTCGGTGTGCAGTACCACGTCGTTGTCGGCGTAGGGCAGGGCGCCGAGAATCTCCTGTTCGGCCGGGCTCGGGTCGGCGAGCAGCGCCAGTGCCTGGTCGCTGTGGCAGGCGAACACCACCTTGTCGAAGGCTTCGGTGCCGGCGGTGCTATGGATAACCACGCCCTCGGCGTCGCGTTCAACCCCGTGCACCGGGCAGTTGAGGCGGATCTGTTCGCGAAAGCTGCGGGTCAGCGGTTCGATATAGCGGCTGGAGCCGCCCTCGATCACGCACCATTGCGGGCGGTTGTTCACCGACAGCAAACCGTGGTTCTTGAAGAAGCGCACAAAGAACTGCAACGGGAAACCGAGCATGTCCGCCAGGGACATCGACCAGATCGCCGCGCCCATCGGCACGATGTAATGGCGGATAAAGCGTGGGCCATAACCGCCGGCTTCGAGGTAGTCGCCGAGGGTCATCTCGGCGCTGATGCGTTGCTCTTGCAGGTCCAGCGGCGCCTGGCGGTTGAAGCGCAGGATGTCGCGCAACATGCCCCAAAACCCCGGCGACAGAATATTGCGCCGTTGGGCAAACAGGCTGTTGAGGTTATTGCCGTTGTACTCGAACCCTTGGCTCTGGTCGCACACCGAAAAGCTCATTTCGGTGGGTTTGAACGTGACCCCGATCTGCCCCAGCAGGCGGATGAAGTTCGGGTAGGTCCAGTCGTTGAACACGATGAAACCGGTGTCCACGGCGTAGCTTTTACCCTCAACCGTCACGTCGACCGTGTGGGTATGCCCGCCTATACGGTCGCCGGCCTCGAACAGCGTGATGTCGTGGCTACGGCTGAGCAGGTAGGCGCTGGTCAGGCCGGCGATGCCGCTGCCGATAATGGCGATCTTCACAGGTCGTCCTTCTGCGGTGGCGGGCTGCGCAGCATGCGTTTGCCGATGATCAATTGCGCACGGTTGGGCAGCTTGGACAGCGGCCACAAGGTAGCGATGAACATCGCAGGGAAGGCGATTTCCAGCGGGCGTTTGTCCAGCTTGGCGAAGATATGCCGCGCAGCTTTATCCGCCGACCAACTCAGGGGCATCGGGAAATCATTGCGTTCGGTCAGCGGCGTGTCGACAAAGCCCGGGCTGATCACCGTGACGTCGATGTTTTCCGGCGACAGGCTGATGCGCAGCGCTTCAAACAGGTAGCGCAGCCCGGCCTTGGACGCGCCATACGCTTCGGCGCGGGGCATCGGTAGATAGGTCACGGCGCTGGCGACGCCCACCAGGTGCGGCGTGTTGCCGGCGCGCAACAGCGGCAGCGCGGCTTCGATGCAATAGCTGCTCGCCAGCAGGTTGGTGCGCACCACGTGCTCGACGATGGAAGAATCAAATTGCCGTGCGTCGACGTATTCACAGGTGCCGGCGTTGAGAATCACCGTGTCGACCGAGCCCCAGGCGGCGGCGATCTGCTCGCCGATCTCACGCACGGTCTGGCTGTTGGTCAGGTCGCCGGGCACCACCAGCACTTGCCCCGGAAAGCGCTGGGCGAGGGCTTGCAGCGGGCCTTTGCTGCGCGAGCTGAGGGCCACGTGGGCGCCGCTGTTGAGCAACTCCACGGCCAGTGACGCGCCGATGCCACTGCTGGCGCCGGTCAGCCAATATCGGCGGGGCGGTGTAGGGTTCATCCCATTCTCCTTTTCAGCCAGCTTATGACCCGGCCGAGTACCGGCAGGTGTTCATAAAGCATGGCGCCGGCATCGAAATAATCGCGATGGCGGTACACCTTGTTGTCGCGCCACATCAGGTGCGAGCAGCCTTCCACTCGGATCACCTGCCCGTCGTTGAGGCGCGGGTGGCAAAAACTCATTTTCCAGCGCAGGTAGCCTTCGCCTTCGGCCACTGGGTCGAAGCCGTGAAAATCGAAGCGTAGCTGGCTCACGTTGCTGTACAGCTCGGCGAAGTAACGCTGCAGCGCGGGCAGGCCGTGAACCTCATGCAGCGGGTCGGTAAAGGCGATGTCTTTGCTGTACAGGCTGTCGAGCAGGTGCAGGTTGTGCTTGTCCAGCGTGGCAAAGGCTTGGGCGAACCGGCGCAGGAAGTCACTCATGTTCGGCGACCCCCTGGCGTGAAGGCAGGTCGCGGAAGGCCGCCAGGGCGCGCGCGCGGGACTGCTTGAGGTCGACAATCGAGCGTGGGTAATCGGCCACGCCGAACAGGCCGCCGACGGCGTCGGGGTTGTGCACTTCCTTTTTATTCAGCGCGGCCAGTTCCGGCAGCCAGTGCTTGATGAACACGCCTTCGCCGTCGAATTTTTCCGACTGGCTCAACGGGCTGAAAATCCGGAAATACGGCGCCGAGTCGGTGCCGGTCGACGAACTCCACTGCCAGCCGCCGTTGTTGGCCGCCAGGTCGCCGTCGATCAGGTGGCGCATGAAGAAGCGCTCGCCTTCGCGCCAGTCGATCAGCAGGTTCTTGGTCAGGAACATCGCCACCACCATGCGCAGGCGGTTGTGCATCCAGCCGGTTTCGAGCAGTTGGCGCATGGCCGCGTCGATTATCGGCAGGCCGGTGCGCGCTTGCTGCCAGGCGGCGAGGTCCTTGGGCGCGTTACGCCATGCCAGCGCTTCGGTCTCGGGGCGGAACGCGCGATGCCGCGAGACCCGTGGGTAGCCGACCAGAATGTGTTTGTAGAACTCACGCCAGAGCAATTCGTTGATCCAGGTGATGGCGCCGATGTCGCCACTTTCGAATTCGCCCCTGTTGGTTTGCAGCGCCGTGTGCAGGCATTGACGCGGCGAAACCACGCCGGCGGCGAGGTAGGCAGACAGCTGGCTGGTGCTGGGCTTGGCCGGGAAGTCGCGCTCGTCCTTGTAATAGCTGATCTGCTGATCGGCGAAGGCGTCGAGGCGGCGCCGGGCTTCGTCTTCACCGGCGGGCCAGAGGGCGCGCAAGGTGTCGCTCGGCGGCTCGAAACCCTTAACCTGATCGGGGATCGGGTCGCTTTTCAACTCAAGCGGTGCCTGGGCGTTTGGCGTCGCGACCAAACGTGGCAGAGCGCTGTGCAAGCGGCTGTAGCAGACCTTGCGGAACTGGCTGAACACCTGGAAATAGGTCCCGGTTTTGGTCAGCACACTGCCGGGTTGGAAAAACAGTTGGTCGAGGTAGCTGTGGAAGGTCACGCCGTCGGCTTCCAGCGCCTTTGCCACTGCTGCATCGCGGCGGCTTTCATGCACGCCATATTCTTCGTTGACGTGCACCGACTCCACCGACAGTTCGCGGCACAGCTCACCGAGCACGGCGGGCGCCTGGTCCCAGGTTGCCGCGTGGCGAATCAGCAAGGGAATATTCAATTCGCCCAGGGCCCGGCTCAGGTGCTGCAGGTTGCGCAGCCAGAAATCCACTTTGCACGGTGCATCATCGTGGGCCAGCCATTGTTCTGGGGTGATGAGGTACACGGCAGCCACTGGGCCGCGCTGGCAGGCGGCGGTCAGGGCGGTGTTGTCGTGTAGGCGCAGGTCGGTGCGCAGCCAGATCAAGTGCATTTAAAGAAGTCCACGCTGGATCAGTATCTGATGGGCCGACAAAGGGTCTTCGGCCACGCACAATTGCGGGGTGTCACGGGTTAATACGGCCAGCTCCGCCTGATGGATGCATACCGTTGGTCCGACGATTAACGTTGGGCAATCGACGTTAACCAAAAGTTTTGCGAGTGCCGACAGGTGGAGAGCCTTGCTCGAATACAGCAGCACGGCGCGCGGTTGCAGGTGTTCCACCGCCAGGGCCAGCTCGCCGGCGGGCAGCGGCCAGTCGAAGACTTCCACCGGGCAATCGGCGCTGCTGGCCAGCCAGGCGCTGAGCCACAGGTGCGGTTCCAGGGGCAGGTCGGACTGGTTGACCAGCAGCAGCGGCGGGCCCTGCAGCTGGCGGTTGTTGTGATAAATGCGCGCGCCAAACTTGCTGCGCAGCCACGACAGGAAAAACACCCGCTCCATCTGCGCGCCAAATTGCCCCTGCCATTTGAGTTCCAATTCTTGCAGCAGCGGCAGCAGCAGTTGCTCGCACAGGGTGCGCGGTGGGTATAGCGCCATGGCCTGGTTGAAGGCGTCGTCGACGCGGCGTTCATTCAGCTCGCTGATGGCGTTGACCAGGGTTTGGCGCAAGGCATGCCATTCGTTCTCGACCGTATCCGGCAAGGCCTGGGCCGAGTCGATCAGGCCTTTGACCTGGCTGACCGGCACGCCGCGATTGAGCCAGGTGAGGATGGTGTGGATGCGTTGTACATGCTCGGCGCTGAACAGCCGATGGCCCTTGGGTGTGCGCTGCGGCACGATCAGGCCATAGCGGCGTTCCCAGGCGCGCAGGGTCACGGCATTGACGCCGGTTTGGCGCGCCACTTCGCGAATCGGCAGCCAGCCGTCTTCGAAGGCTTGGGCGAGGTCTTCGCCGGGTTCGTCTTGCAGGGCAGCTTTCATCGGTCAGATCGCATTACGTAGGCTGAGGTTTTCCGGGTGCGGTTGCAGGTAAGCCTGTTGCGCGATGTAGCGGTCCGGGTGTTGGCGAAAATGGTGTTTGAGCAAGGTCAGCGGCACCACCAGCGGCACGATGCCGTGGCGGTATTGGCCGATGACGGTTTGCATTTCCTGTTTGTCATCGGCACTGATGGCCTGCTTGAGGTAGCCGCTTATGTGCTGCAGCACATTGGTGTGGGTGCCGCGCGTCGCGCATTTTTTCAGGCCGGTCATCAGTTCGGTGAAGTAGCAGTCAGCCAATTCACTGAGGTGGGTGCCCTTGCCCATGCTGCCGAGCAAGTGGCCGAGGCTTTTGTAATGCACCGGGCTGTGGGCCATCAGCAGGTACTTGTAGCGCGAGTGAAAGGCCAGCAGGCGGTGGCGGGTCAGGCCTTCGGCCAGCAGTTGTTGCCAGCTGGCGTAGACGAAGACGCGGGTCAGGAAGTTTTCCCGCAGCACCGGGTCATTCAGCCGACCGTCTTCTTCCACCGGCAAGTTGGGGTGGCGTGCGCAAAACGCCTGGGCGTAGATGCCTCGCCCGCCGCCGTCCACCGGCGTGCCGTTGTCGCGGTAGACCTTGACCCGCTCCAGGCCGCAAGACGGCGACTTCTGCATAAAAATGTAACCGCACAGATCGGTGTGTTCGGCGGCCATCTGTTGACCGTAATCGTCCAGCGGCTGGGTGACATTCAGCTCGCGGTGCACGGTGCCCACGGCTTGCGGGTGGGCCGGGTCGCCCACCAAGCGGATCGGTTCGCGGGGAATACCCAGGCCGATGGCGACTTCGGGGCACAGCGGCACAAAGTCGAAATAATCAGCGAGGGTCTGGCTGCACAGCAGGGATTGTTTATGCCCGCCGTTGAAGCGCACGTTCTCGCCGAGCAGGCAGGCGCTGATGGCGATCTTGGGCTTGGAGCCGGTGTTGGACATAAGCAAACCTCTGCGAGATTCCTGTACAAGGTTGAAATCTTGTACAACTAAATCTCATCATAGGTTTGATGCTGTACAAGTCAAATATTTTGTACAAGTATTTTCCAGGCGGGTTATTTCCAGCCCATTCGCCAGGCTTCGGCGTCTTGCAGGGTTTGCCAGGCCAGGCGCTCGGCGCGTCGGGTCATCACGGCTTGCAGTTCGATTTCCAGCACGCTGCCTTCCTCGTCACGAAACAGCTCGGTGACCAGGAAGTGTTTTTCCTTGTTGCGCGGATGGGCTGCTGTCCACTTCGACAGCAGCAGTTTGGCGGGGTTGATGCGGTTCATTGCAGGTGCTCGATCAAGCGTCGTGCGGCTTCCTGGCCACTGAGCCAGGCGCCCTCGACGCGGCCCGACAGGCACCAGTCGCCACACACATACAGGCCCAGGTCGGCGTCGGCGAGCACGCCAAATTCATGCGCGCTGGACGGGCGCGCATACAGCCAGCGGTGCGCCAGGCTGAACGACGGCGCGGGCATGGCGCTGTGCAGCAACTCGGCGAAGGCGCCGTGCAGGTGTTCGATCACGGCTTCCTTGGGCAGGTCCAGATGGGCCTTGCTCCAGGCGCTGGTGGCGTGCAGCACCCAGGTGTCGAGGGTGTTATCGCGCCCGGGTTTGCTGCGGTTGCGCGCCAGCCAGTCGAGGGGGCTGTCTTGCACGAAGCAGCCTTCCATGGGCGTATCCAGCGGTTTGTCGAAGGCCAGGGCGATGGCCCAGGTCGGGTCCATCTTCACGCCGGCGGCGGCACTCGCCAACTTCGGCGCGGCGGCCAGCAGGGCGGTGGCTTGCGGGGCGGGCGTGGCGATGATCACGTGGCTGAACGGGCCGTGATTGCCGCCGTCGGCATCCAGCAGGTTCCAGTGCTGTGTGCCTTGGAACACTTCGGTGATGCGGCAACCGAATTCCACCGGCAGGTCATCGAGCAGGGCGCGGGTGATCGCGCTCATGCGCGGCGTGCCGACCCAGCGGATCTGTTCATCGGGGGAGGGGGTGAGCTGGCCGGATTTGAAGTTGTACAGCTGCGGTTTCCATTGCTCGGCCCAGCCATTGCTCTGCCAGCGCTGCACTTCGTTGACGAAGCGGCGGTCGCGGGCGGTGAAATATTGCGCGCCCATGTCCAGGGCGCCGGCATCGCTGCGCTTGCTGGACATGCGCCCACCACTGCCGCGGCTTTTATCGAAGAGTTTTACTGCGTGCCCCGCGTCTTGTAACGCTCGGGCGGCGGAGAGACCGGCGATGCCGGTGCCGATGATCGCGATGGGAACAGTCATGGGAGGCCTCGTTTTACCGTTGGGTACAGACTACGCCGACACCAATAGCTGTACAATATTGTTTTTTGGTATAAGTTTTGGCGTGCCTGTTCTAACGGCGTGACCTATGGTTAAAGCTGAGGCTTAAACAAGAGCCACGCCCGATTACACATCCCTCTATACAAAATAGACCAGTGATGGGCGGCGAACGTTACATGAGGAAGATCCCATGCATATTTTGCTGACCGGCGGTACGGGTTTGATCGGCCGCCAACTTTGCCGTTACTGGATTGCCCAGGGCCATCGCCTGACGGTGTGGAGCCGCGACCCGGACAAAGTTGCTTCGTTATGCGGCGCCGAGGTGCTTGGCGTTGCGCGCCTGGAAGAGGTGATCGGCGTTGTGGACGCGGTGGTCAACCTCGCCGGCGCCCCCATCGCCGACCGCCCGTGGACGCACAAGCGCAAGGCCTTGCTGTGGAGCAGCCGCATTGGCGTCACTGAAACCCTGCTGGCATGGCTGGAGCGTCAGGAGCAAAAGCCGGCGGTGTTGATCTCGGGTTCCGCGGTGGGCTGGTACGGCGACGGCGGCGAGCGTGAATTGACCGAAGCCAGCGGCCCGGTGCTGGACGATTTCCCCAGCCAGCTCTGCATCGCCTGGGAAGAAACCGCCCAGCGCGCCGAAGCCTTGGGCATGCGGGTGGTGCTGGTGCGTACCGGCCTGGTGCTGGCGGCCGAGGGCGGCTTTTTGTCGCGCCTGCTGCTGCCGTTCAAACTCGCGCTGGGCGGGCCTATCGGCAATGGTCGGCAGTGGATGCCATGGGTGCATATAAAGGATCAAATCGGCCTGATTGATTTTCTTCTGCACAAGGAGGGTGCCAGCGGTCCTTATAATGCCTGCGCGCCGCACCCGGTGCGTAACCGCGAGTTCGCCAAGACGCTCGGCCAGGTGCTGCACCGCCCGGCCTTTATGCCGATGCCGGCCTTTGCGTTGAAGGTGGGCCTGGGCGAGTTGTCGGGCCTGTTGCTGGGCGGGCAGAAGGCGCTGCCCGAGCGCTTGCTGGCCGCCGGTTTCACTTTCCAGTTCACTGAGTTGCGCGCGGCTTTGGACGACTTGTCCAGCCGCCTCTAGAAATAGGATGTTGCATGACGGATCACGCGTTGTTACTGGTCAACCTGGGTTCACCGGCGTCCACTTCGGTGGCCGATGTGCGCAGCTACCTCAATCAGTTTTTGATGGACCCTTATGTGATCGACCTGCCGTGGCCGGTGCGGCGCTTGCTGGTGTCGCTGATTTTGATCAAGCGCCCCGAGCAATCGGCCCACGCCTATGCCTCCATCTGGTGGGACGAGGGCTCTCCGCTGGTAGTCCTCAGCCGCCGTCTGCAACAGCAGATGACTGCGCAATGGACTCAGGGCCCGGTGGAGCTGGCGATGCGCTACGGCGAGCCGTCCCTGGAAACCACGCTGACTCGTTTGGCCGCCCAAGGCATTCAAAAAGTCACCTTGGCACCGTTGTACCCGCAGTTCGCCGACAGCACCGTGACCACCGTGATTGAAGAAGCCAGGCGTGTGGTGCGCGACCAGAAGCTCAACGTGCAGTTCTCGATCCTGCAGCCGTTCTACGATCAGCCGGAATACCTCGATGCCCTGGCGCAAAGCGTAAGGTCTTATGTCGAGCGCGATTATGATCATTTGTTGCTGAGTTTCCACGGCCTGCCCGAGCGTCACCTGACCAAGCTCGACCCGACTGGCCAGCACTGCTTCAAGGATGCAGACTGCTGCAAGAACGCATCGCCTGAAGTGCTGAAGACCTGCTACCGCGCACAATGCTTCAGCGTTGCCCGTGATGTTGCCGAGCGCTTGGGCCTGCCGGAGGGCAAATGGTCGGTGGCGTTCCAGTCACGCCTGGGCCGTGCCAAGTGGATCGAACCCTACACCGAGGCGCGCCTGGAAGCCCTGGCCGAGCAAGGCGTGAAAAAGCTGCTGGTGATGTGCCCGGCGTTTGTGGCCGATTGCATCGAGACCTTGGAGGAGATTGGTGATCGCGGGTTGGAGCAGTTCCGCGAGGCGGGGGGCGAGGAGTTGGTGCTGGTGCCGTGCCTGAATGATGACCCGCAGTGGGCGAAGGCGCTCAATACCCTGTGTGAAAAAGCCGCCGGGTGATGCTTAGATTCAAATGTGGGAGGGGCGGTGCCCCTCCCACATTTTTTACCGCATTACAGGTTTAGGGTCAGGCTAACCGTCAGGTTGCGCGGTTCACCCGGGTTGATCCAGTAGTTGCTGTACGACCGCTCGTAGTACTTCTCATCAAACAGGTTATTGAGGTTCAAGCCCACGGTCACGTTATCGGTGGCTTTGTAATGGGCCAGCAGGTCGACGGTGTGATACGCGGGCAGTTCAAAGCTGCTGCCGGCTTCACCCGAGCGGTCCCCTACGTAGGTGAGCGCTGCGCCCAAATCTGAACCCCGCAACATCCCATCCTGAAACTCATACACCCCCAGCAGACTGCCGCTGCGCTTGGCCACGCCGAGGATGCGGCTGCCGGCCGGAATGGCCTTGTCGCCCTTGGTTACCTCGGCGTCTATATACGCAAAAGCACCGATCACCCGCACGGCGTCGGTGACCTGCCCGGTCAATTGCAGATCGAAACCCTGGCTGCGGGCCTTGCCCATGGCGCGGTTGGTGTTGGTGGCCGGGTCCAGGGTGAGTACGTTTTCCTTTTCGATATGGAACGCGGCGAGGGTGGCGCTGAGGCGGTCGTCGAACAGCTCGGTCTTGACCCCCACTTCATAGCCCACGCCTTCTTCCGGCTTGAACGATTTGTTGTTGGCGTCCAGCCCGCTGTTGGGCTTGAACGAGGTGGAAGCGTTGGCGAACACGCCGACCTCGGGCGTGAGCTGGTAGAGCAGGCCGGCGCGCTGGGTGAGGGCGTCGTGGGTTTGTCGGCTGGGTGGGGCGTTGCCGGTGAAGTCGTCGATGCGTTGCTCGAAATGCTCGAAGCGCGCGCCAACCATGCCGCGCAGGCGGTCGGTGAAGATGATCTGGTCTTGCAGGTTCAGCGCGTGGCTTTTGGTCTGCTCGAAGAAATCCGTGCCTGTGCGCGCGCCGTTGGGTTTGGGCTGGCCGTAGACCGGGTTGTAGATGTCGATGGCGTATGGGCTGCCGCCAATCGCGGTCACGCGCTCTTTCTTGCGGTAGTCCTCGTACTCGGTGCCGATCAGCAATTCATGCTGCCAACTGCCGATGTCGAACAGGCCGCGCAGTTCCAGCTGGGTGATGCTGTCGTGCCAGCCCATGGAGCGCTCGCGGTAGCGGCGGTTAATGGTGTGGCCATCGGCATTCAGCGCGCTGTTTTCCGAGGCGTCGCCCCACAGGCTGCCTTGTTTGTAGTGGCTGGCCAGGCGCAGTTTCCAGGCGTCATTGAGGTGGTGTTCGAGGGTGGCCTGGAGGCGGTTGTTGTGGTTGTCGATGTCACCGTCGTTGGGCTCACCGAGGAAGGTTGATCGCGACATACCCGGCGCGTCGACGATGCCTCGGTCGAAGGTGGAGCTGTGGCGCACGAATTCGCTTTCCACCAGCAGGCTGGTGTCTGGGCTCAGTTGCCAACTGAACGAGGGCGCGACGAACACGCGCTTGCTCTGCACGTGGTCGCGGAAGCTGTGGTTGTCTTCCACGGCCAGGTTGACCCGTGACAGCACGTTGCCTTCGCTGTCCAGCGGGGTGTTGAGGTCGAGGGCCGTGCGATAGCGGTCCCAGCTGCCGGCACTGGTTTGCAGGGTGGTAAAGGCTTCCGGTTGTGGTTTTTTGGTGACGATATTCACCGTGCCGCCCGGATCGCCGCGCCCATACAGGCTGGCGGCAGGGCCCTTGAGCACTTCGATGCGTTCGATATTGGCCGCGTCCGGCGTGCTCGGGTAGCCACGGTTGGCGCTGAAACCGTCCTGGTAGAACTCTGAGGTGGTGAAGCCACGCACGCTGTATTCGTAGAGGGTCAGGCCGCCGAAGTTGTTTTGCTTGGACACGCCGCCGGCAAATTCCAGCGCGCGTTCCACGTTGGTGCTGCCGAGGTCCTTGAGCACCGTGGCAGGAATTACGCTGATGGACTGTGGGATATCGCGCAAGGCCGTGTCGGTTTTTGTCGCGCTGGCGGAACGGGTGGCGCGGTAGCCCTTGACCGGGCCAGTGGCGGATTCATAGGCGTCAGTGGTGACGCTGATGGTGTCGAGTTCCAGGGTGTTGTCTTCGGCGAAGGCAGGGTCCAGCAGCAACCCCAGGGCCAGGCCAGCCAAGGGGGCAATTCTTCGAGACGGCATGATAGAGCGTTCCAATAGCGATATTGAAACAATATAACATGACTAATGAGAATGCCTGCGCTTTGAAATATTCGCTTACAGGTACCCGCGCACGGGTACCTGAGGCGTGCCGGTTACTCTTCTTCTTTAACCGGTGCCGGCGGCGGGCGCAGGCCGATTTCCGCCAGCAGCTTGATCTCTTTACCGTTGCGCATCACCTGGATCGCCACCTTGTCGGTCGGCTTGATCCGCGCCACCTGGTTCATCGACTTGCGCCCGTCGCCGGCCGGTTCGCCGTTGATGCTGAGGATCACATCCCCCAGTTGCAGGCCGGCTTTCTGCGCCGGGCCGTCGCGGAAGATCCCCGCGACCACGATACCCGGGCGCCCGGTCAGGCCAAACGACTCGGCGAGTTCCTTGGTCAGCGGCTGCACTTCAATCCCCAGCCAGCCGCGAATCACCTGGCCGTGCTCGATGATCGACTTCATCACCTCCATCGCCAGCTTCACCGGGATCGCAAAGCCGATGCCCTGTGAACCGCCGGACTTGGAGAAAATCGCCGTGTTGATACCGGTCAGGTTGCCATTGGCATCCACCAGCGCGCCGCCGGAGTTGCCCGGGTTGATCGCTGCGTCGGTCTGGATGAAATCTTCGTAGCTGTTGAGCCCCAATTGGTTACGCCCGGTGGCGCTGATGATGCCCATGGTCACCGTCTGGCCAACGCCGAACGGGTTGCCGATGGCCAGCGCCACGTCACCGACGCGCAGGCCGTCTGAGCGGCCGAGGGTGATCGAGGGCAGGCTTTTGAGATCAATCTTCAATACGGCCAGGTCGGTTTCCGGGTCGCTGCCCACCACGCGCGCCAGGGTTTCGCGGCCGTCACGCAGGGCCACCACAATCTGGTCGGCGCCGGTGGTCACGTGGTTGTTGGTGAGGATGTAGCCCTCGGGGCTCATGATCACCCCGGAACCCAGGCTGGATTCCATGCGCCGCTGCTTGGGCCCGTTGTCACCGAAATAGCGGCGGAACTGCGGGTCTTCAAACAGCGGGTGCGCCGGTTTGTTGATGACCTTGGTGGTGTATAGGTTGACCACGGCCGGCGCGGCGATGACCACCGCGTCGGCGTAAGTCACCGGGCCTTGCACCACCGCGCTGGTTTGCGGGGCCTGTTGCAGGTTCACATCAAAGCTGGGTAAGCCCACCCACTCGGGGTAACGCTGAATAATCAGCATCGCGATCAGCACGCCAGCCAACAATGGCCATCCAAAAAAACGCAGTGCCTTGAGCATCAAGTAAGTCCTGACAGGTTGCAGGGGGCGGGAGAGCGCCCATAATGTCGCGCATTATACGAGGCTGCGAGCGCCTCGGAACGGGATATTTAGGAGTCTTTTATGGCCGTTGCTTTGAGCACCCTCGTCGAGGAAGCGGACCGCTACCTCGGCAGCGCAAAAATTGCCGATTATTGCCCCAATGGCCTGCAGGTCGAAGGCCGCCCGCAGGTGATGCGCATCGTCAGCGGCGTCACCGCCAGCCAGGCATTGCTGGATGCCGCCGTCGAAGCCCAGGCCGATTTGGTGCTGGTGCACCACGGGTATTTCTGGAAAGGCGAAAACCCCTGCATCACCGGCATGAAGCAACGCCGCCTGAAAACCCTGCTCAAGCACGACATCAGCCTGCTGGCCTACCACCTGCCGCTGGACCTGCATGCGGACGTGGGCAATAACGTGCAGCTGGCGCGCCAGCTGGACATCACCGTCGAAGGCCCACTGGACCCGAGCAACCCGAAGATTGTCGGCCTGGTGGGCTCCCTCGCCGAGCCGATGTCACCGCGTGACTTTGCTCGCCGCGTACAGGAAGTCATGGGCCGCGAACCGCTGCTGGTCGAAGGCAGCGAGATGATCCGCCGCGTCGGCTGGTGCACCGGCGGCGGCCAGGGTTACATCGACGACGCGATTGCCGCCGGGGTCGACCTGTTCCTCAGCGGCGAAGCCTCCGAGCAGACCTTCCACAGCGCGCGGGAAAACGACATCAGCTTCATCGCCGCCGGTCATCACGCCACCGAGCGCTACGGCGTGCAGGCGCTGGGCGATTACCTGGCGCGGCGCTTTGCCCTCGAACACCTGTTCATCGACTGCCCCAACCCGATCTAACTAACGCCCGGAATCAAGTGTGGGAGGGGGCAAGCCCCCTCACACACTTGACCCCATTGCAGGCCAAACCTGTCGGCATATTCATATACCGTTTCGATCTAGCCAGCTCCCTGAATAGAAGAAGGTGCTGTGCTAGCATGCCCCGCTCGAACACGGCCCGCTTGGCCGTCCATAAGATCGTTTTTCCGTGAGTAACCATGGTCGACAAACTGACGCATCTGAAACAGCTGGAGGCGGAAAGCATCCACATCATCCGCGAGGTCGCTGCCGAGTTTGATAACCCGGTGATGCTCTACTCGATCGGTAAAGACTCCGCCGTGATGCTGCATCTGGCACGCAAGGCCTTTTTCCCGGGCAAGCTGCCGTTTCCAGTGATGCACGTCGACACCCGCTGGAAATTCCAGGAGATGTACAAGTTCCGCGACAAGATGGTCGAAGAGCTTGGCCTGGACCTGATCACCCACGTCAACCCCGATGGTGTGGCGCAGGGCATCAACCCGTTCACCCACGGCAGCGCCAAGCACACCGACATCATGAAGACCGAAGGCCTCAAGCAGGCCCTGGACAAGCATGGTTTCGACGCAGCGTTCGGCGGCGCCCGTCGCGATGAAGAGAAATCCCGCGCTAAAGAGCGCGTGTACTCGTTCCGCGACAGCAAGCACCGCTGGGACCCGAAAAACCAGCGCCCGGAGCTGTGGAACGTCTACAACGGCAACGTCAACAAGGGTGAGTCGATCCGCGTGTTCCCGCTGTCCAACTGGACCGAGCTGGACATCTGGCAGTACATCTACCTGGAAGGCATCCCGATTGTGCCGCTGTACTTCGCCGCCGAGCGCGACGTGATTGAGAAGAACGGCACGTTGATCATGATCGACGACGACCGCATCCTCGAGCACTTGTCTGACGAAGACAAAGCCCGAATCGTCAAAAAGAAAGTACGTTTCCGTACCCTTGGCTGCTACCCGTTGACGGGCGCGGTGGAGTCCGAAGCCGAGACGCTGACCGACATCATTCAGGAAATGCTCCTGACGCGAACTTCCGAGCGCCAGGGCCGTGTCATCGACCACGATGGTGCAGGCTCGATGGAAGATAAAAAACGTCAAGGCTATTTCTAAGGGGCTGTCATGTCGCACGTATCTGATTTGATCAGCGAGGACATCCTCGCCTACCTGGGCCAGCACGAGCGCAAAGAAATGTTGCGCTTCCTGACCTGCGGCAACGTCGATGACGGCAAGAGCACCCTGATCGGGCGCCTGCTGCACGACTCCAAGATGATCTACGAAGATCACCTGGAAGCCATCACCCGCGATTCGAAGAAATCCGGCACCACCGGCGACGACATCGACCTGGCCTTGCTGGTCGACGGCCTGCAGGCCGAGCGCGAGCAGGGCATCACCATCGATGTTGCCTACCGCTACTTCTCCACCGCCAAGCGCAAATTCATCATCGCCGACACCCCCGGCCATGAGCAGTACACCCGCAACATGGCCACCGGTGCCTCCACCTGTGACCTGGCGATCATCCTGATCGACGCCCGCTACGGCGTGCAGACCCAGACCCGTCGCCACAGCTTTATCGCCTCGTTGCTGGGCATCAAGCACATCGTGATCGCCGTCAACAAGATGGACATCAATGGCTTCGACCAGAGCGTATTCGAGCAGATCAAGGCCGACTACCTGAAGTTCGCCGACGGTATCGCCTTCAAGCCAAGCACCATGGCGTTTGTACCGATGTCGGCGCTCAAGGGCGATAACGTGGTGAACAAGAGCGAGCGCTCGCCTTGGTACACCGGCCAGTCGCTGATGGAGATCCTCGAAACCGTCGAGATCGCCAACGACCGCAACTACACCGATCTGCGTTTCCCGGTGCAGTACGTCAACCGCCCGAACCTGAATTTCCGTGGGTTTGCCGGCACCCTGGCCAGCGGCATCGTGCACAAGGGCGACGAAATCGTTGTTCTGCCGTCGGGCAAGAGCAGCCGCGTCAAATCCATCGTCACCTTCGACGGTGAGCTGGAACACGCCGGTCCGGGCCAGGCCGTGACCCTGACCATGGAAGACGAGATCGACATCTCCCGTGGCGACCTGCTGGTACATGCCGACAACGTGCCGCAAGTGACCGACGGCTTCGACGCCATGCTGGTGTGGATGGCCGAAGAGCCGATGCTGCCGGGCAAGAAATACGACATCAAACGCGCCACCAGCTACGTGCCTGGTTCGATCACCAGCATCGTGCACCGCGTGGACGTGAACACCCTGGCCGAAGGCCCGGCGAGTTCGCTGCAGTTGAACGAGATTGGCCGCGTCAAGGTCAGCCTCGACGCCGCCATCGCGTTGGACGGCTACGACAGTAACCGCACCACCGGCGCGTTTATCGTCATCGACCGCTTGACCAACGGCACCGTGGCTGCGGGCATGATCATCGCGCCGCCGGTCACCCACGGCAGCGCAGCGCAGCACGGCAAGTTGGCCCACGTGGCCACCGAAGAACGTGCCCAGCGTTTCGGCCAGCAACCGGCCACCGTGCTGTTCAGCGGCCTGTCGGGCGCGGGCAAGAGCACCCTGGCCTATGCGGTTGAGCGCAAGCTGTTCGACATGGGGCGTGCGGTATTCGTGCTGGATGGCCAGAACCTGCGTCACGACCTGAATAAAGGTCTGCCGCAGGACCGTGCCGGGCGTACCGAGAACTGGCGTCGTGCCGCCCACGTGGCGCGTCAGTTCAACGAAGCCGGTCTGCTGACCCTGGCCGCGTTCGTTGCCCCGGATGCCGAAGGCCGCGAACAGGCCAAGGCGCTGATCGGCGGTGATCGTTTGCTGACCGTGTACGTGCAGGCGTCGCCACTGGTATGCGCCGAGCGTGATCCGCAAGGTCTGTACGCGGCTGGCGGGGATAACATCCCGGGCGAGTCTTTCCCGTACGACGTGCCGTTGAATGCCGACCTGGTGATCGACACCCAGGCCCTGTCGCTGGAAGACAGCGTCAAGCAAGTGCTGGAACTGTTACGTCAGCGCGGCGCGATCTAAGGATTGCAGTTGTTAAATGTGGGAGGGGGCTTGCCCCCGATGGCAGTGGGTCAGTCACCAGATGCAGTGGCTGACACTCAGCAATCGGGGGCAAGCCCCCTCCCACATTTTGATCATCTTTTTTCTGGGAAGTCAGTGTGCAGTTTTTCTAGAAGCACATCCTTCTCTTCCCACAACCGGTTGATCCAACCCTGGAACGCCAACCGATACTCCCCATCCTGCTCATAATTCTTGCCAATGAACTCGGCCGGGATCTGCACCTCTTCAAACTGCACCACCACATCCTGCACATTGCCACAGAGCAAATCCCAGTAACCCGGGCGCCCGGCAGGGTAGTGAATGGTCACGTTCACCAATGATTTCAGCTGTTCACCCATCGCATCCAGCACAAACGCAATCCCGCCCGCCTTGGGCTTGAGCAGGTAGCGAAACGGCGAGTTCTGCTGTGCATGCTTGCCCGGCGTAAACCGTGTGCCCTCAGCAAAGTTGAAAATCCCCACCGGGTTGTCGCGAAACTTCGCACAGGTCTTGCGGGTGGTTTCCAGGTCTTTGCCTTTCTTCTCCGGGTGTTTTTCCAGGTAGGCCTTGGTGTAGCGCTTCATGAACGGGAAACCCAGCGCCCACCAGGCAAGGCCAATCACCGGCACCCAGATCAGCTCCTGCTTGAGGAAGAACTTCAACGGGCGAATCCGCCGATTGAGCACGTACTGCAGCACCATGATGTCGACCCAGCTCTGGTGGTTGCTGGTCACCAGGTACGAGTGCTCATAGTCCAGGCCTTCCAGGCCTTTGAGGTGCCAGCGCGTGCGCCGCACCAGGTTCATCCAGCCCTTGTTGTTGGTCACCCAGGCTTCATGCGTGTGGTTCATCAGCCATTCGCTGAAGCGTTTGGCAAACGGCAGCGCCTTGAACAGCGCGACGATAAACAGGAAAGAACACAGCAGGATCGTGTTAAGTGCCAACAGCAGGGATGCGATCACCCCGCGCACGGCGGCAGGTAGAAAATCCAGCATTTAGATATCCATAGGTCGGTTGGCGGCTTGGATCGCAGTCAGTGCGATGGTGTACACGATGTCGTCGACCTGGGCGCCACGCGGCAGGTCGTTGACCGGTTTGCGCAGGCCCTGGAGCATCGGCCCCAGGCTCACGCAATCGGCGCTGCGTTGTACAGCCTTGTGCGTGGTGTTGCCGGTGTTGAGGTCCGGGAACACGAACACCGTGGCCTTGCCTGCCACCAGGCTGTCGGGCGCCAGTTGGCGGGCAACGGTTTCGTTGGCGGCGGCGTCGTATTGCAACGGGCCGTCGATCAGCAGCGAGCTTTGCTGTTCGTGGGCGAGCAGGGTGGCTTCGCGGACTTTCTCCACTTCCTCGCCGCTGGCCGAATCGCCGCTGGAATAGCTGATCATCGCCACGCGCGGGGTAATGCCGAACGCAGCCGCGGAGTCGGCGCTTTGCAGGGCGATTTCCGCCAGCTCGGCGGCGCTCGGGTGCGGGTTCATCACGCAATCGCCGTACACCAGCACCTGCTCGGGGAACAGCATGAAGAACACCGACGACACCAGCGTGCAGCCCGGTGCGGTCTTGATCAGCTGCAGGGCAGGGCGGATGGTGTTGGCGGTGGAATGGATAACCCCGGAAACCAGGCCGTCCACTTCGTCCAGCGCCAGCATCATGGTGGCGATCACCACCGTATCCTCCAGTTGCTGCTCGGCCATCGGCGCGTTGAGGCTTTTGCTCTTGCGCAGCGCAACCATCGGTTCGACATAACGTTGGCGAATCAGGTCCGGGTCGAGAATCTCCAGGCCTTCCGGCAGCTCGATACCTTGGGCGCGCGCGACGGCTTCCACGTCCTCTGGTTTGGCCAGCAGCACGCAGCGGGCAATGCCGCGCGCCTGGCAGATCGCGGCGGCCTGCACGGTCAGCGGTTCGCTGCCTTCGGGCAGCACGATGCGTTTGTTGGCGGCCTGGGCGCGCTGGATCAACTGGTAACGGAACACCGCCGGCGACAGGCGCATCTCCCGTGGCGTGCCGCAGCGTTGGTGCAGCCAGCGCGCATCGAGGTGGCTGGCGACAAAATCGGTAATGATTTCGGCGCGCTCGCGGTCATCAATCGGAATCTCTTTGTTGAGACTGTTGAGCTGGTTCGCCGTGTCATAGGAACCGGTGCTCACCGACAGCACCGGCAGCCCGGCCTGGAACGCGCCACGGCACAAATCCATGATGCGCGGGTCGGGCAGGGTGTCGCTGGTCAGCAACAGGCCGGCCAGGGGCACGCCGTTGATCGCGGCCAGGCTGACGGCGAGGATGATGTCATCGCGATCACCGGGGGTGACCACCAGCACACCGGGCTTGAGCAGCTCCACGGTGTTGCGCATGGTGCGCGCGCAGATGATGATCTTGGTCATGCGTCGGGTTTCGTAGTCACCGGCGTTGAGGATCTGCGCGCCCATCAGGTCGGCCACGTCGCGGGTGCGCGGCGCGTTGAGTTCCGGCTGGTAAGGAATGCAGCCGAGCAGGCGGAAATCGCCGCTGCGCAACAACGGCGAATGCTCCTTGAGGCGCGCCGAGAAGGCTTCCATGCTTTCGTCGGTGCGGACCTTGTTGAGGATCACGCCGAGTACTTTCGGGTCTTTGGGGCCGCCGAACAGCTGGGCCTGCAATTCCACGCGGCCTGATAGCTCGGTGAGCACTTCGTTTTCCGGGGCCGACACCAGGATCACTTCCGCGTCCAGGCTCTTGGCCAGGTGCAGGTTGACCCGCGCCGCATAGCTGGCGCTGCGGGTTGGCACCATGCCTTCGACGATCAGCACGTCCTTGCCCACGGCGGCCTGCTGATAAAGGGTGATGATTTCTTCGAGCAGTTCATCCAGTTGGCCGTCGCCGAGCATGCGCTCTACGTGCGCCAGGCCCAGCGGCTGTGGCGGTTTCAGGCCGTGGGTGCGGGCGATCAGTTCGGTAGAGCGCTCGGGGCCGGTATCGCCGGGGTGCGGCTGGGCAATCGGTTTGAAGAAGCCGACTTTCAGCCCGGCCCGCTCAAGGGTACGCACCAGCCCAAGGCTGATGGAGGTCAGACCCACACCAAAATCGGTGGGCGCGATAAAAAAAGTCTGCATGCGAATTCTCTGGAGGTGCATGGCTTGGGTGGCGCTCTATGGGTGAGTGCCTACCGCGAATCAGGCGCCAAGGTTATCGTTATTCGAGCACTTGCGCACACCAGCCGCAGGCAAAGGGCTGGCCTATTTTTTCAAGGCGTTGCGCGGGGTCGAGCACCCAGGCACGTGACTGCCATGGCGGCTGGTGGCGCAGGTGCTGGGTGTGGCCGCAGGACAGCTCGGCAACCCAGTGCCCGTCGTCGTCCTGGTGGAAGCCAATGATGAAGGATGCCGTCGATCGGCTCCGTCTGTCCGGGTTCTGTTCGCTTTCGGGCAAATCCTTGTTTAGACTTGTCCGTTCTTCATTCTTATGCAAAAGGTCTCGCCCCATGACGATCGCCGCTAACAAGGCTGTCTCCATCGACTATACCCTGACCAACGACGCTGGTGAGGTCATCGACAGCTCCGCCGGCGGCGCGCCGCTGGTCTACCTGCAAGGCGCAGGTAACATCATCCCAGGCCTGGAAAAGGCGCTGGAAGGCAAGAACGTCGGTGACGAACTGACCGTTGCCGTAGAGCCTGAAGATGCTTACGGCGAGTACTCCGCCGAACTGGTCAGCACCCTGAGCCGCAGCATGTTCGAAGGCGTTGATGAGCTGGAAGTTGGTATGCAGTTCCACGCTTCGGCGCCGGACGGCCAAATGCAGATCGTCACCATCCGTGACCTGGACGGCGATGACGTTACCGTCGACGGCAACCACCCTCTGGCTGGCCAGCGCTTGAACTTCCAAGTGAAGATCGTTGCCATCCGCGACGCTTCCCAGGAAGAAGTGGCTCACGGCCACGTCCACGGTGAAGGCGGTCACCACCATTGATTGTGGTTTGATCAATCGGTAACAAAAACGCCCCGACTGGTTCGGGGCGTTTTTTTTACATTTGAAAATGCGCCACATATCCAAATGTGGGAGGGGCGGTGCGACGATTCGACTTGCCCCCTCCCACATTTGAATGGTGTGTATTTTCCGGCACAAACAAAAATGCCCCGGACCTTTCGGTACGGGGCATTTCTTAACTGTTGCGCAACCAGGGTTACGCTTCAGTTGTTACCACTTAGGCTGCTGCAGCGACGTTCAGAGCCTTGATGTGGCCATTCAGGCGGCTCTTATGGCGAGCGGCCTTGTTCTTGTGGATGATGCCTTTATCGGCCATACGGTCGATAACTGGCACAGCCAGAACGTAAGCTGCTTGAGCTTTTTCAGCGTCTTTGGTGTCGATGGCTTTAACTACATTCTTGATGTAGGTGCGAACCATGGAACGCAGGCTGGCGTTGTGGCTGCGACGCTTCTCAGCCTGTTTTGCACGTTTTTTGGCGGAAGGTGTGTTGGCCACCGTCGAGCTCCTCGAAAGACTTTTTAGGAAATAGCAAACAAAATAGGCCGCGAATCATGCCGATGACTTGATGGGTTGTCAAGGGCGGCTGATGCGAACTGCTGAGTGGTCGATCTGAAGAGGCGGGTGATTTATTTCCGGCGCTTGACCTGTAAACTCGCGAGCTTTGGCTCTGTGCTGTTGCAGGCGCGCAGTATCGCATAAGTAGGCGCACAGTTCGCCTGCTCTTTATCTATAGGCGCAAACTCTTTCAATGAATCTGCTCAAATCGTTGGCTGCCGTCAGCTCTATCACGATGATCTCCCGGGTTTTGGGGTTTGTGCGTGACACCCTGCTGGCGCGCATTTTTGGCGCCAGCATGGCCACGGATGCCTTCTTTATTGCCTTCAAGCTTCCCAACCTGCTGCGGCGCATCTTCGCCGAGGGCGCTTTTTCCCAGGCGTTCGTGCCGATCCTGGCCGAATACAAGACCCAGCAGGGCGAAGAGGCGACTCGCACCTTTATTGCCTATGTCTCCGGCCTGTTGACCCTGGTGCTGATGCTGGTGACCATCGCCGGCATGCTCGCCGCGCCCTGGGTCATCTGGGCCACGGCCCCCGGTTTCGCCAATACCCCGGAAAAATTCGCGCTGACCACTGATCTGTTGCGCGTGACCTTCCCTTATATATTGCTGATTTCCCTGTCATCCCTGGCCGGCGCGATCCTCAACACCTGGAACCGCTTCTCGGTGCCGGCCTTCGTGCCGACCTTGCTGAACGTCAGCATGATCATTTTCGCGCTGTTCCTCACGCCGTACTTCGACCCGCCGGTAATGGCCCTGGGCTGGGCCGTACTGGCCGGCGGCCTGGCGCAGTTGCTCTATCAACTGCCGCATCTGAAAAAAATCGGCATGCTCGTATTGCCGCGCCTCAACCTCAAGGACACCGGTGTATGGCGCGTGATGCGCAATATGCTGCCGGCGATCCTTGGCGTGTCGGTAAGCCAGATTTCCCTGATCATCAACACCGCGTTTGCCTCGCTGCTGGTGTCGGGCTCGGTGTCGTGGATGTATTACGCCGATCGCCTGATGGAACTGCCGTCCGGCGTGCTGGGCGTGGCGCTGGGCACAATCCTGTTGCCGACCCTGGCGCGTACCTATGCGAGCAAGGATCGCCAGGAATACTCGCGCATCCTCGACTGGGGCCTGCGCCTGTGTTTCGTGCTGGTGTTGCCGTGTTCCCTGGCGCTGGGGATCCTCGCCGAGCCGTTGACCGTCTCGCTGTTCCAGTACGGGCAGTTCGATGCGCATGACGCACTGATGACCCAGCACGCGCTGGTCGCCTACTCCGTCGGCCTGCTCGGGATCATTGTGATCAAGGTGCTGGCGCCGGGCTTTTACGCCCAGCAAAACATTCGTACGCCGGTCAAGATCGCAATCTTCACGCTGATCGTCACCCAACTGCTCAACCTGGTGTTTATCGGCCCGCTGGCCCACGCCGGCCTGGCCCTGGCGATCAGCGCCGGTGCCTGTATCAACGCCGGCCTGCTGTTTTACCAACTGCGCAAGCAGCAGATGTTCCAGCCGCAACCGGGCTGGGGCCTGTTTGCGCTCAAGCTGCTGGTGGCGGTGGCGATGATGTCGGCGGTGTTGCTGGGGCTGATGCACTTTATGCCCGCCTGGAGCGAAGGCCATATGCTGGAGCGCTTTATGCGCCTGGGTGTATTGGTGGTCGCCGGTGTGGTGGTGTACTTCGGGATGTTGCTGCTGCAGGGCTTCCGCCTGCGGGATTTCAATCGCAAGTCGCTGAGTTAGAGAGTTTGCCGCGATAAAGCGGCTGTTTTATCGATTCGATCCATTTGGCCTGCGCTGTTGCCTGTCGTCCGGGGCCGGGTGTGGTTATAATCGACCACTTTATGAGCAAGAAGCGCGTTATGCAGCTGGTTCGAGGTCTCCACAACCTGCGCCCCGAGCATCGGGGCTGCGTCGCCACTATTGGCAACTTTGACGGTGTTCACCGTGGCCACCAGGCTATCCTGGGCCGGCTGCGTGAACGTGCGGTCGAGTTGGGCGTGCCCAGCTGCGTGGTGATTTTTGAGCCGCAGCCGCGGGAATACTTCACTCCCGAAACGGCGCCGGCGCGCCTGGCCCGTCTGCGGGACAAGCTGCAACTGCTGGCCGAAGAAGGCGTGGACCGCGTCCTCTGCCTGGCCTTCAACCAGCGTTTGCAAAGCCTCAGCGCCGCCGAGTTCGTCGACCGTATCCTCGTCGACGGCCTGGGCGTACAGCACCTGGAAGTCGGCGACGATTTCCGTTTTGGCTGTGACCGCGTCGGCGATTTCGACTTCCTGCAACATGCCGGTATCGCTCAGGGTTTTACCGTCGAAGCCGCGCAAACCGTCGAACTGGACGGCCTGCGCGTGAGCAGCACCCAGGTGCGTAATGCCCTGGCCGCTGCCGACTTCGCCCTGGCCGAGCGTTTGCTCGGCCGCCCGTTCCGCATTGCCGGGCGGGTATTGCACGGCCAGAAGCTGGCGCGCCAACTGGGCACGCCAACCGCCAACGTGCAACTCAAGCGCCGTCGTGTGCCACTCACCGGGGTCTACCTGGTGAGCGTCGACATCGACGGCCAGCCGTGGCCGGGAGTCGCCAACATAGGCGTCAGGCCCACGGTTGCAGGTGATGGCAAGGCCCACCTGGAAGTTCACCTTTTGGATTTTGCCGGTGATTTATACGACCGGCGTTTGACGGTGGTTTTCCACCAAAAGCTGCGTGAAGAGCAGCGTTTCGCCTCCCTTGAGGCGTTGAAAACGGCGATCAATGCGGATGTCGCCGCCGCCCGTGCACTAGCCGCACCTAGCGCCCATCGCTAACCGAAGAGCCTTAAATGACCGACTATAAAGCCACGCTAAACCTTCCGGACACCGCCTTCCCAATGAAGGCCGGCCTGCCACAGCGCGAACCGCAGATCCTGCAGCGCTGGGACAGTATTGGCCTGTACGGAAAGTTGCGCGAAATTGGCAAGGATCGTCCGAAATTCGTCCTGCACGACGGCCCTCCTTATGCCAACGGCACGATTCACATCGGTCATGCGCTGAACAAGATTCTCAAGGACATGATCATCCGCTCGAAGACCCTGTCGGGCTTCGACGCGCCGTATGTCCCGGGTTGGGACTGCCACGGCCTGCCGATCGAACACAAAGTCGAAGTGACCTACGGCAAGAACCTGGGCGCGGATAAAACCCGCGAACTGTGCCGTGCCTACGCCACCGAGCAGATCGAAGGGCAGAAGTCCGAGTTCATCCGCCTGGGTGTGCTGGGCGACTGGGACAACCCGTACAAAACCATGAACTTCAAGAACGAGGCCGGTGAAATCCGTGCCTTGGCCGAAATCGTCAAGGGCGGTTTCGTGTTCAAGGGTCTCAAGCCCGTGAACTGGTGCTTCGATTGCGGTTCGGCCCTGGCCGAAGCGGAAGTCGAGTACGAGGAGAAGAAGTCCTCGACCATCGACGTGGCCTTCCCGATCGCCGACGACGCCAAGTTGGCCGAGGCCTTTGGCCTGGCAAGCCTGAGCAAGCCGGCCGCCATCGTGATCTGGACCACCACCCCGTGGACCATCCCGGCCAACCAGGCGCTGAACGTGCACCCGGAATTCACCTACGCCCTGGTGGACGTCGGTGATCGCCTGCTGGTGCTGGCCGAAGAAATGGTCGAGTCGTGCCTGGCGCGCTACGAGCTGCAAGGCTCGGTGATCGCCACCACTACCGGTTCCGCGCTGGAACTGATCAACTTCCGTCACCCGTTCTACGACCGCCTGTCGCCGGTATACCTGGCTGACTACGTTGAACTGGGGTCTGGCACTGGTATTGTTCACTGCTCGCCCGCCTATGGCGTGGACGACTTCGTGATCTGCAAGAAGTACGGCCTGGTCAACGATGACATCATCAACCCGGTGCAAAGCAATGGCGTGTACGTGCCATCGTTGGAGTTCTTTGGCGGCCAGTTCATCTTCAAAGCTGACCCTGCGATCATCGAAAAGCTGCGTGAAGTCGGTGCGTTGATGACGTCCGAAACCATCAAGCACAGCTACATGCACTGCTGGCGCCACAAGACCCCACTGATCTACCGCGCCACCGCGCAGTGGTTTATCGGCATGGACAAGCAGCCGACCAGCGGCGAAACCCTGCGTAACCGCGCGATCAAGGCCATCGAAGAGACCAAGTTCGTCCCGGCCTGGGGCCAGGCGCGCCTGCACTCGATGATCGCCAACCGCCCGGACTGGTGCATCTCCCGCCAGCGCAACTGGGGCGTGCCGATCCCGTTCTTCCTCAACAAGGAAAGCGGCGAGCTGCACCCACGTACCGTCGAACTGATGGAAGTCGTGGCCCAGCGCGTTGAGCAGGAAGGCATCGAAGCGTGGTTCAAGCTGGACGCCGCCGAACTGCTGGGCGACGAAGCGCCGCTGTACGACAAGATCAGCGACACCCTCGACGTGTGGTTCGACTCGGGCACCACCCACTGGCACGTGCTGCGCGGTTCGCACCCGATGGGTCACGAGACCGGCCCGCGCGCCGACCTGTACCTGGAAGGCTCGGACCAACACCGTGGCTGGTTCCACTCCTCGTTGCTGACCGGTTGCGCCATCGACGACCACGCCCCGTACCGCGAGCTGCTGACCCACGGCTTCACCGTCGATGAGACGGGCCGCAAGATGTCCAAGTCGCTGAAGAACGTGATCGAGCCGAAAAAGATCAACGACACCCTGGGCGCCGACATCATGCGTCTGTGGGTAGCGTCGACCGATTACTCGGGCGAAATCGCCGTGTCGGACCAGATCCTGGCCCGCAGCGCCGATGCCTACCGCCGTATTCGCAATACCGCACGCTTCATGCTGTCGAACCTGACCGGTTTCAACCCGGCCACCGACCTGCTGCCGGCCGAGGACATGCTCGCCCTCGACCGTTGGGCCGTGGACCGCACCCTGTTGCTGCAGCGCGAGTTGCAGGAACACTACGGCGAATACCGCTTCTGGAACGTGTACTCGAAGATCCACAACTTCTGCGTGCAGGAGCTGGGTGGTTTCTACCTCGACATCATCAAGGATCGCCAGTACACCACCGGCGCCAACAGTAAGGCACGCCGTTCGGCGCAGACCGCGCTGTTCCACATCAGCGAAGCGCTGGTGCGCTGGATCGCGCCGATGCTGGCCTTTACCGCCGACGAACTGTGGGAATACCTGCCGGGCGAGCGTAACGAGTCCGTGATGCTCAACACCTGGTACGAAGGCCTGACCGAACTGCCGGCCGACTTCGAACTGGGCCGCGAGTACTGGGAAGGCGTGATGGCCGTGAAGGTTGCGGTGAACAAGGAACTGGAAGTGCAGCGTGCGGCCAAGGCCGTCGGTGGCAACCTGCAGGCCGAAGTCACCCTGTTTGCCGAGGACGGCCTGACCGCCGACCTGGCCAAACTGAGCAACGAACTGCGCTTCGTGCTGATCACCTCCACCGCGAGCCTGGCACCTTTCGCCCAGGCCCCGGCAGACGCCTTGGCGACCGAAGTGCCAGGCCTCAAGCTCAAAGTCGTCAAGTCGGCCTTCCCCAAGTGCGCCCGTTGCTGGCACTGCCGTGAAGACGTCGGCGTGAACCCTGAGCATCCGGAAATCTGCGGTCGTTGCGTCGACAACATCTCGGGTGAAGGCGAGGTTCGCCACTATGCCTAACTCCAGCCGTTTCGGACGTCTGGGTTGGCTCGTGCTGAGCTTGCTGGTCCTGGTCATTGACCAGGTCAGCAAGGCTCACTTCGAAGGCTCCCTGGAGATGTTCCAGCAGATCGTGGTCATTCCTGACTACTTCAGCTGGACACTGGCCTACAACACCGGCGCCGCCTTCAGCTTCCTGGCTGACAGCGGCGGCTGGCAGCGCTGGCTGTTTGCCTTGATCGCCGTGGTGGTCAGTGCCGTGCTGGTGGTGTGGCTCAAGCGCCTCGGCCGCGATGACACCTGGCTGGCAATCGCCCTGGCCCTGGTGCTGGGCGGCGCGCTGGGTAACCTGTACGACCGCATCGCCCTGGGCCATGTGATCGACTTTATTCTGGTGCATTGGCAGAACCGCTGGTATTTCCCGGCGTTCAATTTTGCCGACAGCGCCATCACCGTCGGTGCAATCATGCTGGCGTTGGACATGTTCAAAAGCAAGAAAACCGGAGAGACCGTCAATGACTGATCAGGTATTGGCTGAGCAACGCATCGGCCAGAACACGGAAGTCACTTTGCACTTCGCACTGCGCCTGGAGAATGGCGACACGGTCGACAGCACGTTCGACAAGGCCCCGGCGACCTTCAAGGTTGGCGACGGCAACCTGCTGCCGGGTTTTGAAGCAGCCCTGTTCGGTTTCAAGGCCGGCGACAAGCGCACCCTGCAGATCCTGCCGGAAAACGCCTTTGGCCAGCCCAACCCGCAAAACGTGCAGATCATCCCGCGTTCGCAGTTCCAGGACATGGACCTGTCGGAAGGCCTGCTGGTGATCTTCAACGATGCGGCGAATACCGAGCTGCCCGGTGTGGTTAAAACCTTCGATGACGCGCAAGTGACCATCGACTTCAACCACCCGTTGGCCGGTAAAACCTTGACGTTCGACGTTGAAATCATCGACGTTAAAGCGATCTGACTGGCGAAACACAATTAATGTGTGGGCTGGGCTTGTGTGGGAGGGGGCTTGCTTCCGATGGCAGTGTATCAGTGAACATATCTTTAACTGATCCACCGCCATCGGGGGCAAGCCCCCTCCCACCTTGATCTTCATTGTCAGTTGAGCCACATCAGTCCCGACCCACAGCAGCTGCAACACACGAGGCACAGCATGCAAATCAAACTCGCCAACCCCCGTGGCTTCTGCGCCGGCGTGGACCGGGCGATCGAAATCGTCAACCGCGCCCTGGAAGTCTTCGGGCCGCCGATTTACGTGCGCCATGAAGTCGTCCACAACAAATTCGTGGTCGAAGACCTGCGCGCGCGCGGCGCCATCTTCGTCGAAGAGCTGGACCAGGTGCCGGACGACGTCATCGTCATCTTCAGCGCCCACGGTGTTTCCCAGGCGGTACGTACCGAAGCGGCAGGCCGTGGCCTCAAGGTGTTCGACGCCACCTGCCCACTGGTGACCAAGGTGCATATCGAAGTCGCGCGCTACAGCCGCGATGGCCGTGAATGCATCCTGATCGGCCATGCCGGCCACCCGGAAGTCGAAGGCACCATGGGCCAGTACGACGCCAGCAATGGCGGCGCCATCTACCTGGTGGAAGATGAAAATGACGTCGCCAACCTGCAGGTACAGAACCCGGAACGTCTGGCGTTCGTGACCCAGACCACCTTGTCCATGGACGACACCAGCCGCGTGATCGACGCGCTGCGCAGCCGCTTCCCGGCCATCGGTGGGCCGCGCAAGGACGACATCTGCTACGCCACCCAGAACCGCCAGGATGCCGTCAAGCAACTGGCCGACGAGTGCGACGTGGTGCTGGTGGTCGGCAGCCCTAACAGCTCCAACTCCAATCGTCTGCGCGAACTGGCTGAACGCATGGCGACACCGGCATACCTGATCGACGGTGCCGAAGACATGCAGCGCAGCTGGTTCGACGGCGTTGAGCGTATCGGCATCACCGCCGGTGCCTCGGCTCCGGAAGTGCTGGTGCGCGGGGTTATCCAGCAGCTGCACGCCTGGGGTGCAACCGGCGCGGATGAATTGGCCGGGCGCGAAGAAAACATCACTTTCTCCATGCCCAAGGAGCTGCGGGTTCGCTCGCTGCTTTGACTGCCAGGGTGCCGGTGTAGCTCCGGCACAGCGCCTGCTCGGCTCTGTCGCTGCGCAGGCTGATGCGCCCGCTGGGCGCCAGCACGATCTGATACAGGCTCTGCGCCTGCTCCGTGGCGCACACATGCACGGTGCCGGCACGGAAGCCCCCGCCTGAAAATACCGGTTCGCCCAACCCGCTGAAGCGAACCTGGCTCCTGACCGGCCCGTTGCCCACCATCGGCACGCGCCCGCTGTCCTGGCGCTCCAGCAGCACCGGGTTGTCATCATCCAGATGGCCGCGCCCGCTCACATCCAGTATCACTCGCCAACCCTGGCTCCAGTCTTCTTCCAGCGCATGAATTACCACCGCATGGTTGCGTGCGATGGCCTCCGTGCGTGCATAACGCAGGCCGCCGGCCAGGGATTGTGCTGCGCCTTGCTGTTGCTGCGAATCCAGCAGGCTCTTGAAGTTAGGTACCGCCAGGTGTGCGAGGACGCCGCTCAGGAGCAGCCCGAGCAGCAGTTCTATCAGGGTGAAACCTCGTTGTTGCATAAAGCGTCCCTCCGTGGACGTGGGTAATAGTTTGGTGCAGCCATAGGTATAGCGCCCTGGCGCTGGCGCCGGATGATGGCCTTCATGTCCAAAGTATTTCCCTTTGTTCCCGCAGCAGCACGGGCCGAAAACCGGCGCTAGTCTTGGGTCGCACAGCAGGGTTTGCCTGCTTTTTTTCGGCCCTCGACACGGATGACGACGGTAATGCTTGCCTGCTCGAACACCTGTTTTCCCTACGCTTTGCATCGCTATCAAACCGGCATGACGCTGATCGAGGTGCTGGTGGCGGTGCTGATTCTCGCCATCGGCCTGCTGGGCGCAGCGGTGATCCAACTCAATGCCCTCAAGTACACCGACAGTTCAAGGATGACCAGCCAGGCCAGTTTTATTGCCTACGACATGCTCGACCGGATTCGCGCCAATGCCGGTGCCGACTACGCATGGCGCCGAGACGCGCGCGCACCGGCCAGCAACGCCAGCGCCAGCGTACGTGACCTGGACCTGCATGACTTTGAGGCCAATATTCGCGGCTTTGCCGGAGAGACCGGCGACGGCTCGGTCGCGATCAGCGCAAGCGAGGTGACCGTCAGTATCAGTTGGGATGATCGCCGGGGCACGAGGTCTGCCGACGCTCGCGAAACCTTCATCCTGACCGGGCGCATCGGCGATGAGCCGAGGGCGGCGCAATGAGAGGTTGGATACGCGGTTTCAGCCTGTTGGAGCTGCTCGTGGCAATGGCCGTCGGGCTGGTGCTGGTGCTCGGTGTCAGCCAGGTGGTGATCGGTTCGCGCGCGACCCAGGCCAGCCAGCAGGCCGCAATGCTGCTGCAGGACGATGCGCGATTTGCCCTGAGCAAGTTGCTTCAGGACATACGCCAGGTCGGCATGTTCGGCTGTTTGTCCACGGCCCTTATCGACAACGCCCCGCCGGCCTTTGATCGGCCGATCGGCTGGGTGGCCGGTGGCGGCGCGACGTCGCTGACGCTGATCACAACCGACGTCGGCGGCGAAGGCGGACAGCCTGACTGGACCGTACTGTCCGATTGCACGGGCACGGCCCAGGCGTATGCCGCACATTCACCTGCGCCCGCGCCCGGGCAAATCCGCTTTGCGCTGCGCCAACTCACCTACACCTTCGAGGCCGGCCAGTTGAAGGTCAGCACGCTGGCAGCACCGGCCAAAACGGTGCTGGTGGATAACGTGCAGCGTTTCGATATCAGTTTCGGCATGGCCGCCACACCTGAATCGGTGCGAGTGGCGCGCTACGACGCCAACCCGGCAGACCCCTCGTTGATACGCAGTGTGCGCATCCTGTTGACGCTGCAAGACCCTGCGGGCCGGGTGAAGGATCAAACCTACAGCGTCGTCGCGGCGCTGCGAAACCGTTTGGGGTAGGGCGACCATGGTGCTTTCCGAGAGGGTGTATGGGTGGCAGGCGGGCATGGCTCTGCTGATCAGCCTGGTGTTCCTGCTGCTGTTGTCACTGGTGGGTTTGTCGGCGATGCAAGGGGCGGTGGCGCAGCAAAAGATGGCCGGCAGCCTCTGGCATCGCAACCAGTCGCTGCAGAGTGCCGAAAGTGGCTTGAGGCTCGGTGAGTCTAGGGTGCAACGGGAATCGGCGGCGTTACCGTTGTGCCGATCGGTTGTCGCGTGTGCGCCGCCGGGTGAAGCGCTTCGGGGCGTGGCTGGCGGCGTGAGTCCGGGTTCGGCGGTCAACTGGGTCGCCATGAAAGGTGGCCTCTACGCTGTTCAATCCCTGGGGCCTGGGATCGGCCTGGCGCAATTGCCGGCGCAAACCCCGGCCGCTGTTTATCGGGTGACGGCCGTTGGGTTAAGCGGTCAATCGCGCACCGTGCTGGAGAGTGTGTACGCGCGTGTGGATGGGGAGGGAGGCTTACGGTTTCGACGAGTGATGTGGCGGCAACTTCAATAAGGAGCAACAAGATGAGCATGGACAGCCAGGGCTTTACCCTGATCGAGTTACTGATCGCTGTGGCGATCATCGCGTTTCTGGCCGGGATCGCATACCCGGGTTACACCGGCCATATGAAAAAGGCGTACCGCGCCGAAATTGTCGGGCTATTGACCGAGCAGGCCCAGCACCTGGAGCGGTTTTATACGAGGAATGGCACTTTTATTGACGCAAGCGGCGTCAGCTTGGGCAACGATCGCTATAGAATCAGCGCTGCATTGAACCCTCAGGATTTCAGCCTGGTGGCCACGCCAGTGGCAGGCTCGATGATGGCCGGCGACGCTTGCGGCGACTTCAGCCTGATCAGTAGCGGTGCGCGGGCCAACCCCGGCGCTGCGCCGCACATGCCGCATACGGCATGCTGGGGTCAATGATGCAGATGCTGGAAGTTTCGGCGCCAAGCGCGCGTGTTCCTATTTATTGGCTGGATTTAATGATGGCTAAGCAACAGCAAGTGGTGATTGTCGGTGGCGGAGTCATCGGCTTGTTGACGGCGTATAACCTGGCGACCCAAGGCCAGGCTGTGGTGCTGCTCGAGCGTGCAGGGGTCGGGCAGGAGTCTTCCTGGGCCGGTGGCGGGATTGTCTCCCCGCTGTATCCTTGGCGCTACAGCCCGGCGGTGACGGCGCTGGCCCATTGGTCCCAGGATTTTTATCCACAGCTGGCCGCGCGCTTGTTCGCTGCCACGGGCGTCGACCCTGAGGTTCACACCACTGGGTTGTACTGGCTCGACCTGGACGACGAGGCCGAGGCGCTGGCTTGGGCGCAACGTGAAGGGCGGCCCTTGAGCAAAGTCGATGTGTCCGCCGCCCACGATGCCGTGCCGGTGCTGGGCGGCGGGTATTCCCAGGCAATCTACATGGCCGACGTGGCCAATGTGCGCAACCCGCGCCTGGTCAAATCCCTAAAGGCGGCACTGTTGGCGCTGCCCGGTGTGACGATTCACGAACAATGCGAGGTCGCCGGGTTTGTGCGCGATGGCGCCAGCGTAGTGGGTGTGGAAACGGCGGATGGTCCGATTTTCGGCGATCAGGTGGTACTGGCAGCCGGCGCGTGGAGTGGTGAGCTGCTCGGCACGCTGGGCCTGGGGTTGCCGGTGGAGCCGGTCAAGGGGCAGATGATTCTGTACAAGTGCGCGTCGGACTTCCTGTCGAGCATGGTCCTGGCCAAGGGGCGTTATGCGATTCCTCGGCGTGATGGCCACATCCTGATCGGCAGTACCCTGGAGCATGAAGGCTTCGACAAGACCCCCACTGAAACCGCGCTGGAAAGCCTCAAGGCCTCGGCAGTCGAGCTGATTCCCGCATTGGCATGCGCGGAAGTGGTGGGGCACTGGGCCGGCTTGCGCCCCGGCTCACCCGAAGGCATTCCCTACATCGGCCGGGTGCCCGGCTTCAAAGGTTTATGGCTCAACTGCGGGCATTACCGCAACGGCCTGGTACTGGCTCCGGCATCCTGCCAGTTGTTTGTCGACTTGTTGCTGGAGCGCGCGCCGATCATCGACCCGGCGCCGTATGCCCCCGCTGGTCGGCTCAGCGCTGGATAGACTTCGGCCCTTGTTCCAGATGCGCCTGGGTGCAATACCACTCCTGGCGTGAGCTGAGTGCGTGATTCTGCGGCAGGTGCACGCCGCAGTGGGCGCAGCGCACCATCAGAGCCGCGCCGGGCTCGCTGGAACGCTGTTGCTTGGCGGCCGGGCTTTTGAATTTGCGCCAGAACCATACCGCGGCAGCAATGACGGCAATCCAGAACAGTAGACGAACCATGATGGGTAGTTTCTCGACAAGGAATGCGCCAGTTTAGCCAAGGACGTGGCAGGCGCACAGAGCAATAATGCTGGCCCACAAAAAAGGGAGCCCCTAGGGGCTCCCTTTTTACGTTGCGTCGACAGATCAGTCGAACACACCGAAGGTCATGTAGCTGAACCACGAACGGTCCTGGTTGTTGCCCAGGGCCTGCGGTTCTTCCTCTTCGATCACGTCGCCGTTCTCGTCGTGAGGCTTGAGCTCCGAAGGAATCGCTTCCTTGGCGTCCTGGTACTGCTTGATCACGTCCTGGTTGGCGCGGGTTTCGCCTGGCGGCAGCGGTGGACGGGATTCGATCAGGCCCAGGGTGTACTTGCTCAGCCACGAACGGTTATCCGCCTCGGCAACCTGCGGCACGAACTGGCCGTCCTTCAGGCTCGGGTGATCCGGGTAGTTGAGCTTCAGGGTTTCCAGGCTGGTGCTGGCGAGTTCGTCCAGGTGCAGACGCTGGTAAGCCTCGGTCATCACGGCCAGGCCGTCACCCACGGAGGGGGTTTCCTGGAAGTTTTCCACCACGTAACGGCCACGGTTGGCGGCGGCTACATAAGCCTGACGGGTCAGGTAGTAGTGGGCCACGTGGATCTCGTAGGAGGCCAGCAGGTTGCGCAGGTAGATCATGCGCTGCTTGGCGTCCGGCGCGTAGCGGCTGTTCGGGTAGCGGCTGGTCAGCTGGGCGAACTCGTTGTAGGAGTCGCGGGCAGCGCCCGGGTCACGCTTGGTCATGTCCAGCGGCAGGAAGCGCGCCAGCAGGCCAACATCCTGGTCGAACGAGGTCAGGCCCTTCATGTAGTAGGCGTAGTCGACGTTCGGGTGCTGCGGGTGCAGGCGGATGAAACGCTCGGCGGCGGACTTGGCAGCTTCCGGCTCGGCGTTCTTGTAGTTGGCGTAGATCAGCTCGAGCTGGGCCTGGTCGGCGTAGCGCCCGAACGGGTAACGCGACTCCAGTGCCTTCAGCTTGGCTGTGGCGCTGGTGTAGCTATTATTGTCCAAGTCTTTCTGAGCCAGTTGGTACAACTCGACTTCGCTCAGGTTTTCGTCGACGACTTCCTTTGTTGACGAGCAAGCAGCAGTCATGGCGAGGATGGCGATCAGCAGCAGGTGTTTCACTTGCATGGCGGCTTGCGTCCCTATGACGGCCGCTGTCTTGGGCGGGGCCGTCCTGTTATGATGAGCGCCCCGTTGAAAGCCTCGGGGCAAAAGACGCCGTATTTAACCACAAGCGCGCAGCCGAAACCAAAGGCTGTGCCACGCCTAGTCTGAGCATGTCCGATAAAATTGAACTTCGCGCAGAGGTGCCGTCCGAATTGGGCGGCCAACGCCTCGATCAAGTCGCCGCACAATTATTCGCTGAGCACTCGCGCTCGCGCCTTTCCGCCTGGATCAAAGACGGCCGCCTGACTGTGGATGGAGCGGTTATCCGCCCGCGAGACATAGTGCATGGCGGTGCGATTCTTGAGCTGACTGCCGAGCAGGAAGCCCAGGGAGAATGGGTCGCCCAGGACATTGAGCTGGATATCGTCTACGAGGACGATGACATCCTGGTCATCAACAAACCCGCAGGCCTGGTGGTTCACCCGGCGGCCGGGCACGCTGATGGCACCTTGCTCAATGCCTTGTTGCACCACGTGCCGGACATCATCAATGTCCCGCGCTGCGGCATCGTGCACCGCCTGGACAAGGACACCACCGGCCTTATGGTAGTGGCCAAGACCATTCAAGCGCAGACGCAGTTGGTCACACAATTGCAGAGTCGCAGCGTCAGCCGGATCTACGAGTGCATCGTGATCGGCGTGGTGGTGGCGGGTGGCAAGATCAACGCACCTATTGGTCGCCACGGCCAGCAGCGCCAGCGTATGGCGGTGATGGAAGGCGGCAAGCAGGCCGTCAGCCACTACCGTGTGCTGGAGCGTTTCCGTTCCCACACTCACGTGCGGGTCAAGCTTGAAACCGGTCGTACCCACCAGATTCGGGTGCACATGGCCCACATCAACTTCCCGTTGGTCGGCGATCCGGCCTACGGTGGTCGCTTCCGCATTCCGCCTGCGGCGAGCCAGACCATGGTTGAATCGCTGAAATCCTTCCCGCGCCAGGCACTGCATGCACGCTTCCTGGAGCTGGATCATCCGACGAGCGGTAAGCGGATGAGCTGGGAATCGCCTCTGCCGGACGATCTGGTCTGGTTGTTGTCGTTGCTCAAGCAGGATCGCGAGGCGTTTATCGGATGAGTGACTGGCTGATTCCTGACTGGCCCGCGCCGGCTCAGGTCAAGGCCTGCGTCACCACCCGTGCGGGCGGCGTCAGTCTGGCGCCGTTCGACAGCCTCAACCTGGGCGATCATGTCGATGACAGCCTCGAGGCCGTCCTCGAAAATCGCCGGCGTCTAACCGACGCGTTCAATATTCAGCCTGCCTGGTTGCGCCAAGTCCACGGAATCGCCGTGGTCGAGGCGGACCCGTCACGCATTGCCGAAGCCGATGCCAGCTGGTCCGGCACCCCAGGCGTCGCTTGCACGGCCATGACCGCCGATTGCTTGCCCGCATTGTTCTGCAACCGCGTCGGCACTCGCGTGGCTGCGGCCCATGCCGGTTGGCGTGGCCTGGCGGCGGGCGTGCTCGAAGCGGCCTTCGAAAGCCTGGAGGCCGAACCCGCTGATGTGCTGGTCTGGCTCGGTCCGGCCATTGGCCCGCATGCCTTTGAAGTCGGCCCGGAAGTGCGTGAAGCCTTTATGCAGCAATTGCCGGCCAGCGCCGAAGCCTTCTTACCAAGCCGTAACCCCGGCAAGTTCATGGCCGACATCTATAAGCTGGCCCGCCTGCGCCTTGCCGCGCGCGGCGTCACCGCGGTGTATGGTGGCGGTTTGTGCACCGTCACCGACCCGCGCTTCTTTTCTTACCGGCGCAGCCCGCGTACCGGTCGATTTGCCTCCCTTATCTGGCTTGAACGCTAGACTCTCCTGACCTGCGTCAACTATCCGTAGCTTGAATCTCCCAGAATCGACCACATCTATAGGGGTATCTGGCAGGTTTCTTCATTCAGGAATGTTTTATAGCTCCGGCCTGCTCAAAAGGAAGGTGACTAATGCGTATTGATCGTTTAACCAGCAAATTGCAGTTGGCTCTATCTGACTCCCAATCCCTGGCGGTGGGCCTCGACCACCCGGCTATTGAGCCTGCGCACTTGATGCAGGCGCTCCTGGAACAGCAAGGTGGCTCTATCAAGCCCTTGCTGATGCAGGTGGGCTTTGACGTCAACAGCCTGCGCAAGGAGTTGAGCAAAGAGCTCGACCAACTGCCGAAAATCCAGAACCCGACCGGCGACGTGAATATGTCGCAGGATCTTGCGCGTCTGCTCAACCAGGCTGACCGCCTGGCCCAGCAGAAGGGCGACCAGTTCATCTCCAGCGAACTGGTGCTGCTCGCTGCCATGGACGAGAACAGCAAGCTCGGCAAGTTGTTGTTGGGCCAGGGCGTGAGCAAGAAAGCCCTGGAAAACGCCATCAACAACCTGCGTGGTGGCGATGCGGTGAATGACCCCAACCATGAGGAGTCGCGCCAGGCCCTGGACAAATACACCGTCGACCTGACCAAGCGCGCCGAAGAAGGCAAGCTTGACCCGGTGATCGGCCGTGACGATGAAATCCGTCGCACCATCCAGGTGCTGCAACGCCGCACCAAGAACAACCCGGTGCTGATCGGTGAGCCTGGCGTGGGTAAAACCGCGATTGCCGAGGGCCTGGCCCAACGCATCATTAATGGTGAAGTGCCGGACGGCCTTAAAGGCAAACGCCTGTTGTCTCTGGACATGGGCTCGCTGATCGCCGGCGCCAAGTTCCGTGGCGAGTTCGAAGAGCGCCTGAAATCCCTGCTTAATGAGCTGTCGAAGCAGGAAGGGCAGATCATTCTGTTCATCGACGAACTGCACACCATGGTCGGCGCCGGTAAAGGCGAAGGCTCCATGGACGCCGGCAATATGCTCAAGCCGGCATTGGCGCGGGGCGAATTGCACTGCGTCGGTGCCACGACGCTCAACGAGTATCGCCAGTACATCGAGAAGGATGCGGCCCTTGAGCGGCGTTTCCAGAAAGTGCTGGTGGAAGAACCAAGCGAAGAAGACACCATCGCGATTCTGCGTGGCCTGAAAGAACGCTATGAGGTCCACCACAAGGTGGCCATCACTGACGGCGCGATCATCGCGGCGGCCAAATTGAGCCATCGCTACATCACCGACCGTCAGTTGCCGGACAAGGCCATCGACTTGATCGACGAAGCGGCCAGCCGCATTCGCATGGAGATCGACTCCAAACCGGAAGTGCTCGACCGTCTGGACCGACGCCTGATTCAACTGAAGGTCGAATCCCAGGCGCTGAAGAAAGAAGAAGACGAGGCCGCGAAGAAACGCCTGGAAAAACTTCAGGAAGAAATCGTCCGCCTGGAACGTGAGTATTCGGACCTCGAAGAAATCTGGACCTCGGAAAAAGCCGAAGTACAGGGTTCGGCGCAGATCCAGCAAAAGATCGAGCAGTCCCGTCAGGAGTTGGAAGCCGCGCGCCGTAAAGGCGACCTGAACCGCATGGCGGAGTTGCAGTACGGGGTGATTCCCGACCTGGAGCGCAGCCTGCAGATGGTCGACCAGCACGGCAAGCCTGAGAACCAGTTGCTGCGCAGCAAGGTGACCGAGGAAGAAATCGCCGAAGTCGTCTCCAAGTGGACCGGCATTCCTGTGTCGAAGATGCTTGAAGGCGAACGCGACAAGCTGCTGAAAATGGAACATCTGTTGCACCAGCGCGTGATTGGCCAGGAAGAGGCCGTGGTGGCGGTGTCCAATGCGGTGCGGCGTTCGCGGGCCGGGTTGTCCGACCCGAACCGCCCGAGCGGCTCGTTCATGTTCCTCGGCCCGACCGGCGTGGGTAAGACCGAGCTGTGCAAGGCCTTGGCCGAGTTCCTCTTTGATACCGAAGAGGCGATGGTGCGGATCGACATGTCCGAGTTCATGGAGAAACACTCGGTGGCGCGCCTGATCGGCGCCCCACCAGGCTATGTGGGTTACGAAGAGGGGGGCTACCTGACCGAAGCCGTGCGGCGCAAGCCTTACTCGGTGATCCTGCTGGATGAGGTCGAGAAGGCGCACCCGGATGTGTTCAACATCCTGTTGCAAGTGCTGGAAGACGGCCGCCTGACCGACAGCCACGGGCGTACTGTCGACTTCCGCAACACGGTCATCGTAATGACCTCCAACCTGGGATCGGCGCAGATCCAGGAGCTGGTAGGTGATCGTGAGGCGCAGCGCGCTGCGGTGATGGATGCGTTGACCTCGCACTTCCGCCCGGAATTTATCAACCGGGTCGATGAAGTGGTGATCTTCGAGCCTTTGGCGCGGGATCAGATCGCGGGCATTACCGAGATCCAGTTGGGCCGCCTGCGTAGTCGTCTCGCCGAGCGCGAGCTGTCGCTGGACCTGAGCCGCGAGGCGTTGGACAAGCTGATCGCGGTGGGTTACGACCCGGTGTATGGCGCACGGCCTTTGAAACGTGCGATCCAGCGCTGGATCGAGAACCCGCTGGCCCAGCTGATCCTGTCGGGCAGCTTTATGCCGGGCACCAGCGTTGCAGCGACTGTGGAAAACGACGAAATCGTCTTCCACTGAGCCCAGGCTGTAGCGCAATAAGAGAAGGCCCCGCATTGCGGGGCCTTTTTTTTCGATAGGGCGTTGAACTGTAAGGCAAAGGCTTGTAAAGTGCGCCCCGCAGCAACGTCAGCCCAAGGGTTTCTTCTCCCCAAGAAGAAATCAGAAAGAAGCGCAAATCATTGTCTTAAAAGCAATTTAAAGGGTTGACAGGGGTTTTTAAGATTGTAGAATAGCGCGCCTCAGAGGCACTAACGTAGCGATACGGAAGCGCTGAAGAGAAGGCAGTAAGCAGTAACGTAGTACTTTGAAATATGTAGTTCCGTGATAGCTCAGTCGGTAGAGCAAATGACTGTTAATCATTGGGTCCCAGGTTCGAGTCCTGGTCACGGAGCCAATTTCAAACCGGGGTATAGCGCAGTCCGGTAGCGCGCCTGCTTTGGGAGCAGGATGTCAGGAGTTCGAATCCCCTTACCCCGACCATATTTGGGTCGTTAGCTCAGTTGGTAGAGCAGTTGGCTTTTAACCAATTGGTCGTAGGTTCGAATCCCACACGACCCACCATTTTTGAGACCAGTTAGCGCTGGAATCGAATCTTAAGATCAGAGGCCAAAAGCGCTGATCGAAGAAGGCGACTGAAAGGTCGCCTTTTTTTTACCGGGGTATAGCGCAGTCCGGTAGCGCGCCTGCTTTGGGAGCAGGATGTCAGGAGTTCGAATCCCCTTACCCCGACCATATTAAAAATCCTCGTATCGAAAGATACGGGGATTTTTTTTGCCTGCGCGAAACGCACGGGCAGTGAAGATCAAATGTGGGAGGGGGCAAGCCCCCTCCCACATTGACCAAGCCCCACCTGGGACAGTGTTGTTAGTGCAGTTTCAAGCGCGGCTCAGTGCCTCGACCAATCTTGCTCCCCAGCATCAACATCGCCGTGCGGAAAAAACCATACAGCGCCATCTGGTGCATGCGGTACAACGACACATAAAACATCCGCGCCAACCAGCCCTCGAGCATTACGCTGCCGGTCAGGTTACCCATCAAGTTACCCACCGCCGAAAAGCGCGACAGCGAAATCAGCGAGCCGTAGTCGGTGTACTTGTAGGACGGCAGGTCCTTGCCTTCGATACGCAGCTTCAGCGACTTGGCGAGCAACGAGGCTTGCTGGTGAGCCGCCTGGGCACGCGGCGGTACATTACGGTCGGTGCCCGGTTGCGGGCAGGCGGCGCAGTCACCAAAGGCAAAGATATTTTCGTCGCGGGTAGTTTGCAGCGTCGGCAACACCTGCAATTGGTTGATGCGGTTGGTCTCCAGGCCATCGATGTCCTTGAGGAAGCCCGGCGCACGAATCCCGGCGGCCCACACTTTGAGGCTCGCTGGAATGACCTGGCCACTGCTGGTGATCAAGGCGTCGGCCGTCACTTCGCTGACTGCAGAGTTGGTCAACACGGTCACCCCGAGTTTCTCCAGGGTTTTATGCACAGGCCTGCCGATGCGCTCGGGCAGGGCCGGCAATACCCGTGGGCCGGCTTCGATCAGGGTGATGTGCATGTTTTCCGGCTTGATGCGATCCAGGCCATACGCCGCCAGCTCATGGGCGGCGTTATGCAGCTCGGCGGCCAGCTCGACGCCGGTGGCACCAGCGCCGACGATGGCAACGCTGATTTGCTCAATGGTATCGGTCTGCCCGGCATGGGCGCGCAAATAGTGGTTGAGCAACTGCTGGTGGAAACGCTCGGCCTGCTTGCGGGTATCGAGGAACAGGCAGTGTTGCGCCGCGCCCTCGGTGCCGAAATCGTTGGTGGTGCTGCCCACTGCGATCACCAGGCTGTCGTAGCCCAGCACGCGCGCGGGCACCAGTTCACGACCCTCCTCATCGAGGGTGGCGGCCAGCTGGATTTTCTTCTGTTCACGGTCGAGCCCGCTCATACGCCCTAGTTGGAACTCGAAGTGGTTCCATTTGGCCTGGGCGACGTAATTGAGTTCGTCTTCCGAAGAGTTCAGCGAGCCGGCGGCTACTTCGTGCAGCAAGGGCTTCCAGATATGGGTCAGGTTGGCGTCCACCAGCGTGATGCTGGCGGTGCCGCGCTTGCCCAGAGTCTTACCCAGGCGGGTAGCCAACTCCAGGCCGCCGGCGCCGCCGCCGACGATAATAATACGATGGGTCATGGGGATATCTCGCAAGGCTAAAAGAAATCGGAGCAGTTACCCCCGCGAGCGCCAGGCAGCTCATAGCGTCAGGTAACTCAAAAGGCGGCTCAGCAAACCGAGCCCGATCACCACTACCAGCACCACACCAAGGAGCAGCCACGGCCGGAAAGGCTTGCGCTCGACTTGGTTCTGGGAGAGTTGCAGGTACTCTTCGACATGCTGTTGGTCATCGGGGTTCAGGCGGCTGGTCATATAAGGCCTCGTCAGGTAGACGTTGCAAAAGGGCGCCACGTTACAGTCCGGGAGGGGTCAGAGGCTGATGCCCACGTCGAACACTATGCTGCGGCCCAGGTTGTTGCGCAAGAAATCCGGCGCATCCGGGTGCGCGAACAACACTCGCGCAAAGGTCGGCCCCACCAGTGACAGCGAGCGCCAGCCCTGGCGCAGGTATTCGGTGGGCGGTGGAAAGTGGCTGTTGAGGTCGAGCACTTCGCGCTTGAGGCTGGTAAAGGCGACAATATCCAACTCGCCCAGGTCCATACCGCGCTCTTTATAGTTGTGCGCTTTCTTGCGCAGCGTCGGCGCCAGGCGCAACAGAAACTCATGGGCGGGGATGCGCCGAGGCTTGGCTTCGCGCCGCACCAGCTGGCTCAGGGAGAATGCACTGCGGCGGCGCAGCAATTCGTCGCGCCATTCGTCGTTCAGGCGCCGCCCTTCATCCAGTACGAAAAACACCTCGAAACTGGCGTCGCGAAACAGCACGTCCGGCGGCTCTTGCCCGGCGGCGTGAAACTCTTCGGCACGATAGGGCACATTCAAGCCTTGCAGCAGGCGCTGGCAGACCCAACGCTCACGCTCCCATTTGCGGGCATTGGACAGGAACGCGTTGGCTTGTTCGGCCGCGACGGTGAGCAGGCGCAGGTAATCTGAGTCATCCATATTTGCAGCTTAGCGTTCAAATGATGACTGCAGGAAGTCTTGCTTTGAAACGCCGGTGTAGACTGGCCACTCGACTTGAAAACCAGTGTCAGGGGTGTGACGTGGCATTTTTTGCAGTGGAGCAACCCACGTGATCAGCGCCGCCGTGCTGGCGCCAGCCACGCTCGGCGTCGGCTGGTTGCTGTATGCGCCGGTGCTGGTGTGGGCGATCCTGCGTTCGCCGTGGGTCGAGTTGTTTGCCGACCGGCGGCGTCAGCATTTGCTGTTCGGTACGGTGTTCGCGCTGTTCATTCTGTGGCTGGTACGGCGGGATTTCGAAACAGGCGTCTCCTACCACTTTATCGGCATGACCGCCGTGACCCTGCTGCTGGACTGGCCGCTGGCAATCGTCGGTGGCTTTGCTGCCCAGCTTGGGTTGATGCTGCTGGGGCGTCAGGACCTGGCCGCCCTGGGCGTCAACGGCCTGTTGCTGGTGGTGCTGCCGGTGCTGGTCACCGAGGGCTGTGCGCTGCTGGTAGAGCGTGCGCAACCGCGCAATCCGTTTGTGTACATCTTCTGTTCCGGTTTTTTTGCCGCCGCGCTGTCGGCCTTGCTCTGCCTGCTGCTGGGGTTGGGTTTGCTGTGGTTTGACGGTCGTTTTGCCATGCCCGAATGGCTGGAGGACTTTGTCGGCTACCTGTGGCTGATCATCTTCCCCGAGGCCTTTATCAACGGCATGGTTATCAGCGCCCTGGTGGTGTTTTGCCCGGAGTGGCTGGAGACCTTCAACCGCACACGCTACCTCTCGGCTCCCTGGAAGGATGACGATTCGCAGCGTTGATCCAGGTCAAATCCTGCGCGACTCGGCAGGCTCATGCTCTGCAGAATTTTTCAGGAGCACGGATCATGAGTGTGTACGAGTGGGCACGGCAGGAGTTGCGCAGAAGCCAGGACGCGGCACAGGAAATCGGCTTTGACCCGGGCCTGACCCTGCGCGCGATGCTCAGCGCGGTGGTGCAACAGAGCAAGGGCGTGCGCAGTTTCGAAGACCTGGCCGACGAGCTGCAATACCTCGCAGAAAACCTCGACGACCAGCAGGAATACGCCTTTATGCGGCCTTAATGGCGCGGCGGCAGGTCTTCGGAAAACAGCTCGTCTTCGGCGTCCGGGGCTACCGGAATCTTGTGTTCCTCAGCGGCCCAGGCCCCCAGGTCGATGAGTTTGCAGCGGTCCGAGCAGAACGGCCGGTTGAGGTTGGTCGCTTTCCATTCCACGGGTGCACCGCAGGTTGGGCAGTCGACGGTCAAGGGTTGGCTCATGATCGGCCTCCATGCAAAGTAAGGTAAAAGTGGTGCAGTCGCTCGACCTCGCTGTGCAGCCAGGCGAGGTCCTGGTCATTGACCAGCACGTCATCGGCATGGTTCAGGCGCTCTTCACGGCTGGACTGGGCCTTGAGGATCGCCTGCACCTGTTGCTCGCTGATGCCGTCGCGCTGCAGGGTACGCTGAATCTGCAGCGATTGCGGCACGTCGATCACCAGGATGCGCTGGGCCATGCTGTACTGCCCGGATTCAATCAGCAACGGTGACACGAGGATCGCGTAAGGCGACCGGGCGCGCGCCAAATGGCTGCGAATCTCCTCGCCAATCAACGGGTGCAGCAAGGCTTCCAGCCAGCGCCGTTCTTCGGGTAGTTCAAAGATCAGCTTGCGCAGGGCGGCGCGGTCCAACTGGCCGTCAGGCTGCAAAACGCCGGCACCAAAGTGCTCGGCGATGCGTGCCAGTGCCGGCCGGCCAGGTTCGACCACCCAGCGCGCGGCGTGGTCGGCGTCCACCAGGTCGATACCCAGGTCGATAAAGTGCTGGGCCGCCGCGCTCTTGCCGCTGCCGATGCCGCCGGTGAGGCCGAGAATCCAGGGTGTTGCAACACAAGTGGTCATCTGAAACCGACAGATTGCAAATAGAAGTCGGTTATTTGACCACCCCAGAGCAATGCAATCCAGCCGGCAATCGCCAGATACGGACCAAATGGCATGGGGCTCGAGGCTTGCGCCTTGCGCAGGCGCAACAGAATCAACCCGATAAACACCCCCACCAGGGACGACATCAATAGCGTCATCGGCAGAATCTGCCAGCCGCCCCAGGCACCGAGCAGCGCCAGCAACTTGAAGTCGCCGTGGCCCATGCCGTCCTTGCCGGTGACCAGCTTGAACAGCCAGAACACCGTCCACAGGCTCATGTATCCCAATACGGCGCCCCACAGGGCATCGGCCAGCGGCGTGAACAGGCTGAAGCCGTTGACGATCAGCCCCAGCCACAGCAACGGCAGCACCAGCACATCCGGCAGCAGTTGGTGGTCCACGTCGATCAGGCTCATCGCCAACAAGCCCCAGCTCAAGACCATCACCGCTGCCGCCTGCCAGCCGAAGCCGAAATGCCAGGCCACCACGGCGGTCATCAGCGCGCAGGCCAGCTCGGTCAGCGGATAGCGGGCGCTGATCGAACCCTGGCAATGGGCGCAGCGGCCCTTGAGGAACAGATAGCTGAGCAGCGGGATATTTTCCCACGGGCGGATCGCATGATCGCAATGCGGGCAGCAGGAATTGGGGTGAATGAGGTTGTAGGTCGGCCCGGCGGGCTCGGCAGGCAAGCCAAGGACTTCATGGGCCTGGGCACGCCATTCGCGTTCGAGCATTTTCGGCAGGCGCCACACCAGCACGTTGAGAAAACTGCCGACGATCAAGCCCAGCACCAGCGCCATCGCCACAAAGGCCCATGGATACTCAAGCAACAGCAGGCTCAAAATGCACTCCCCAGCTGGAACACTGGCAGGTACATGGCGATGACCAGCGTCCCGACAATCCCCCCCAGCACCACCATGAGCAGCGGCTCCATCAGGCTTGTAAGGTTATCGACCTGGTCATCCACATCGGCTTCATAGTGGCTGGCGACTTTTTCCAGCATGCGATCCAGGGTGCCCGACTCTTCGCCGATGGCGGTCATCTGGATCGCCATGCCGGGAAACAGGCCGCTGGCGGCCATGGATTGATTCAACTGCATGCCGGTAGATACATCGTGTCGCATATGCTCGATCGCCTGTTTGAACGGCCCTGAACCCACGGCCCCGGCCGCGGAGCCCAGCGCCTGCACCAGCGGAACGCCGGCGGCAAAGGTGGTGGACAGCGTGCGGGCGTAGCGGGCGACGGCCGATTTGTGCAGCAGTTTGCCTGCCAGGGGCATTTTCAACAAACCGGCGTCCAGCCAATGATGAAAACCGGTTGAGTTTCGGTAAGCGTGACGCAGCCCAATCGCCCCTGCGCCCATGCCCAACGCCAGCCCCCACCAGGCTTGCTGCATGAACTCGGAAAGGGCGATGACCTGCAAGGTCAAACCGGGCAGCTTGCCATCGACGCTGGCGAACAGTGCCTGGAATTGCGGCACCACATGCACCAGCAATACGCCGGTGACCAGGCAGGCGACCACCAGCACCGCGACCGGGTAGGTCATGGCTTTTTTGATTCTGGCTTTGAGCTGTGCGCTTTTTTCCCGGTGGAGCGCCACGCGTTCCAGCAAGGTTTCAAGGGCTCCGGCCTGCTCGCCGGCAGCCACCAGGTGGCAATACAAATCATCGAAGTAACGCGGTTGTTTGCGCAGCGCTTCATGGAGGCTGGTGCCGGCGGCGATCTGCTGTTTCAACCCCTGCACCAGCTCGCGCATCGACCGGTTTTCGACGCCTTCGCTGATGATGTCGAAGGCTTGCAGCAGGGCAATCCCGGCTTTCAGCAGGGTGGCCAACTGGCGAGTGAACAAGGTGATGTCTGACGTTTTTATCGGCACTGAGAAGCTTGCGAGCATTGGCGACTGCTTGCGCACGCGCCCTGGGCTGATGCCTTGCTGGCGCAACTGGGCCTTGATCAGGGCAGGGTTGTGCCCACGGGTTTGCCCGGACACCTTGCGTCCTTTGCGGTTGGTGCCTTCCCAGGCGTAAAGCGTCGAAGCGTTGTTCATGTCGCGGTTCCGCACACAGGTCGTCGAAGATTTATAGCTTAGTCACGTGACGGAATCGGGCAGGCGGATGGCCAAGGATAAAATGTCAGAATGTGCGTCTTGCAGGCGATTGAGCGCGTGCGGTTGAGTACACTTGCGCCGCTGCACACCACGGGGCGCAGGAAGCGCCTTGTCATGAGTTTTATTCTGGAGAGTGAATGTGATGCGTCAAAAAGGTTTTACCTTGATCGAGCTGTTGATCGTCGTGGCAATCATCGGCATCTTGGCCACCATCGGCCTGCCGATGTATACCACGCACCAGGCCAAGGCCAAGTTCACCGCGGGCCTGGCTGAGATCGCCGCGTTGAAGGCCGGGTACGAAAGTGTCATCAACGAGGGCACCGTACCCACGTTGGCGCTGATTGGCGGCACCAGCCCCACCGCCAACTGCAAGATCGACGTGGCTGGCGACGTGGCCACGGGCGCTGGCTCCATCAATTGCGAAATACTCGACGCGCCGGCCCCGGTGCAGGGCAAGACCATCAGCCTGACGCGCAGCGCCACCACCGGCTGGAAGTGCACGACCAGCGCTGAAGCAAAATATGTCGGCAAGGGCTGCGGCGCCGACGGGGCATAACTGCTAAACCCTTCACATGGACGAGAGGTGGCCGATGGGGTTATCCGTACAGCAGCGTGGTGGCGTTTTCCTGGCCGTGACCGTGGTTTTGTTGATCGTCGGGATATGTGCACCGTTCAGTGGGCATGACCTGCAGCGTGCAATGCAGATCGCCATCGGGGTTTGCGCGACGCTGTACGGGCTTTGGGTCACGTCGGCAGAGCGTTGGGTGGACCGGCCCACCGCGCTCGGCCTGGCGCTGATCATTGGGCTGGGGCTGGTGTCTTCGGCGCTGGCGCACCAACCGTTGTGGGCGTTTACGGAAGTGGCGTTGTTTGTCAGTTGCGCGGCGATCGCCGTGGCGCTTGCCTCACTGCGTCGTAATGGCGGCGAGCCTGTGGATCGTGTGCTAATCCTGGCGGTAGTCGCGATATGCCTGATCAAGTCGGTCCAATACCTGTATGCCGGTGCACTCGCGTTCAGTAGTGGCGAGCGCACGCTGGACCCTGACCTGCTGCTGTCCGGCTTTTCCAACAAGCGTTTCTACGGCCAGTTCCAGACCTTCACCCTGCCGCTGTTGGCGCTGCCTTTGTTGTTGCCGAATGTCTCCCGGGCGCTGCGAGGTGCGGTATTTGCGTTGCTGTGCGTATGGTGGTTGATCGCGATCGGCGGCGGTACGCGGGGTACCTGGCTTGGCCTGGGCGTGGCGGGTGCGGTGCTGGCGGTAGTTGGGCCGTGGGGACGGCGTTGGTTGGGTTGGCAACTGGCCGCTGTACTGGTCGGGGTGTTGCTGTACTGGCTGGTGTTTACGCTGTTGGCGGGGTACCTGGGAATCGTGGTTGCCAACGGCGCCGGTGATCGCCTCACCACCTCGCTGTCAGGGCGCGGCCCGATCTGGTCGCAGGCCTGGCAGATGCTGGTCGAGCGACCCTGGCTGGGGTTTGGGCCGATGCAGTTTGCCGATATTGCCAACCCGATTGCTGCCCACCCTCACCAGTCCATCCTGCAATGGGCCAGCGAATGGGGTCTGCCCTCGGCGTTGTGTGTGATGGCTTTGGCCTGGCGGGCCGGTTGGGCCACCTTGTCGGTGCTGCACGAGCGGGCACTGTCCAGCGCGCGCGCCGACCTGCTGCGTTTATGCCTGTTTGCGGCGCTGGTCGGGGCGTTGGTGCAGTCGATGGTCGATGGAGTGATCGTGATGCCCAACTCCCAGGTCTGGCTGGCGCTGGTGGTGGGGTGGCTGATGGCGCTGCACGTGTGGCGAACGCCGGCAGGCGCGACACTGCCATGGGTATGGAAATCCTGGAAAATACTGAGTGTATTGGCCGTTGGTCTGCTGGTATTTGTCGCGGTGCGCGACGTGCCGCATATCGAGCAGGCCCAGCGGCAATACCTGGCCGCCCCCGACACTCATCTGCAACCCCGCTTCTGGGCCCAGGGGGTTATTGCCCGCTGAAGCCCGCAAGTTGCCGGACGCCCGATGCGGTGCTAGCTTTAGTCCACCGCCCGTGTAGCTCAGTTGGTAGAGCAGCGCACTCGTAACGCGAAGGTCGCAGGTTCAACTCCTGTCTCGGGCATAAAGGCAACGCTGTTTCAAAGGTACCGTTTCAAAGGCAACGTTTTCAGATGATCCCAGAATGGTTCTGAAGGCCAGGCGAGTCGGCATTCGTGCCCGCTCTTTTGTATCTGCGCAACCTTGATGACCCAGATGCATCCCCATTCCTTGATCTAAGAGAACAACATGACCACTACAGAGATGACCCAGGAAGTTCGGCATCAAGCAGCTCTCGACAAATACCTCGAGGCCACGCCGCAGCTTAAAGAAGAGATCAAGGACCTGAGCGCCGATGATCAGCGCGACCAGATCCAGTGGGCATTCGAGGACGAGGCCGAGAGCCAGGGCTACCAGCCCTGGGAGCTGACCCTCAAGTACACCTCGACGCCGGAAGAGTTTGAAGCCGCGCGGCTGGCCTTGCACAAAGAGGCGGCCGAGGTGCTGGGTGTTGAATGGGAAGAGTATTGCGAGATGAACGACCTGGTCGTTTAAACGCGTACTCCGTGCAGGAGCGAGCCCGCTCGCTCCTGCATGAACGCCTCAGATACTGAGGCGCATCGACAGGTCCACCGCCTTCACATCCTTGGTCATCGCACCGATGGAGATGTAGTCCACCCCGGTTTCGGCGATGGGCAGCAGGGTGCTTTCATTGATCCCGCCGCTGGCTTCCAGCTTGGCCTTGCCGCCGTTCAGGCGCACGGCTTCACGCATATCCTCCAGGCTCAACTCATCGAGCATGATGATGTCGGCGCCTGCCGCCAGCGCTTCGCGCAGTTCATCCAGGCTTTCCACTTCGATTTCCACCGGTTTGCCCGGCGCAATCTTGTGCGCGGCGGTGATGGCCTGGGCGATACCACCGCAGGCCGCGATATGGTTTTCCTTGATCAGGAACGCGTCATACAAACCAATGCGGTGGTTGTGGCAGCCGCCGCAGGTTACCGCGTACTTCTGCGCCAGACGCAGGCCCGGCAGGGTTTTGCGCGTGTCCAGCAACTTGACTTGGGTACTCGCGACAAAATCCGCCAGGTACTGCGCGCGCGTGGCAACGCCTGACAGCAATTGCAGAAAATTCAGCGCGCAGCGTTCGCCGCTGAGCAGCGAACGCGCCGGGCCTTCGAGGTGAAACAGCACCTGGTTGGGGCTGACACGCTCACCGTCGGCCACCTGCCAGTGCACGGCGACCCGTGGGTCCAGTTGACGGAAGACCGCGTCCACCCAGGCAGTGCCGGCGATAACCGCACTGTCGCGGGTGATGATGGCTGCCGTGGCCAGCCGTTCGGCCGGGATCAATTGCGCGGTGATGTCGCCGCTGCCGATGTCTTCCAGCAGTGCGCGGCGCACGTTGGCTTCGATTTCGGCGGTGAGGTCGGCAAGACGGAGATTCGGCATAACAGGCTCCACAAACAAAGTGCCCCGATTATAGGGGCAGTGCGGGCCCGAAGGCAGGCTCGGCGCTGATTTACCGCGCAATGGCAGAGTTTGCTGGCGCAACCCCCCTCATTTGCAAGATAATCTCGCGCCTTGCAATTGGCGTCATAGCTTTGACGACTTGGTGATAGCCGGTTTTCCATGGTGCCCAACGGGCCTGTACCCAATTCAATACCGCCGTTTCAGGAGGCCAGGATGCACAATGACGGAAAGGTGGTGCCAATCAACAAGGCACAGGCCACGCCATCGCCGCTCGCCCGACTGCCGGTGGTGTTGCTGCAGGTTCGCGACAAGGCCGCGCAGCAGTTGCAGCAAGGTCTGCAGGAACTGTTCGATAACGCCGACGACACGCTGTTCGAAATGGCCGACAAGGCCCGCAGCAACGTCGACCACCATATTTTCTTTGAAGCCATGCGCGACCTGCGCCTCAAGCGCAAGAATTTCGAGCGCGTGTTCATGGAGCGCCTGTTCGACGCTTTTGCCGAGCTGGGCCAGGCCGGGCGCGGCGAGCTGCAACTGGTGCCGGTGCTGTCCTATGACGCGGCACCAGGTACGTCCCGGGATGCACTGGAAAAAGCCGTGGCGCTGGAGGCCATGTTGGGGCGGGTGCGCCACCGCGACGGCCTGGCCCTTGGGCAACTCACCGCGCGCTTGAGCGCGCTGCTTGGCAACCACCTGGATGACCGTGAAAACCCGCTGGGCCCGGCACTGTTGTGCGAGTTTTTCCTGCGGGCGGGGCGTAGCCTGGGCGTGGAGATCCGCGTCAAGTTGATCATGCTCAAGCTGTTCGAAAAATACGTCCTCAGTGACGCCGACCAACTGTACGGCGAAGCCAATCAATTGCTGGTCGCAACGGGAGTGTTGCCGCAACTCAAGGCCGTGCCATCGCGCCGCGCTGGCGGGCGTGTGGCCCGTGAGCAGTCGAGCCCGCACGTGCCGCCGAGCGTCGAGCAGCCGGTTGACGAAAATGGTCACGAAGCGTTTGCCGCCTTGCAGGTATTGCTGACCACGTTGCGCGGCAGCGTCGCGCCGACCCTCGAAGCCAGTGCCGAACCCCAGCCGATTGCCACCCGTGACCTGCTGCGCCTGCTGTCGCATTTGCAGCAATACGTGCCTGCGCCTGAGGCGGAAGATGATTTCGACCTGCGCAACCAGCTGGGGCAATTACTCACCCGTGTCAGCGTCAAGAGTGGCAAGTCGCGAGTCGTGGAGGATTCGGACGAAGACGTGATCAACCTGATCGCGCTGTTGTTCGAGTTCATCCTCAACGACCGCGCGGTGCCGGATACCTTCAAGGCGTTGATCGCCCGCCTGCAGATCCCGATGCTGAAAGTGGCGGTACTGGACAAGCGCTTTTTCAGTTGCGCCAGCCACCCGGCGCGGCGCCTGCTCAACGAAATCGCGGCGGCTGCCATGGGCTGGAGCCCGCGTGAGGACTACCCGCGCGACCCCCTCTACCTGCGCATTGAGCATGTGGTCCAGCGCTTGCTCAATGAGTTTGTCGAAGACCCGGCGATTTTCTCCCAGTTGCTCGCCGAGTTCAGCGCGTTTACTGCCGACGAGCGTCGGCGCAGCGAACTGCTTGAACAGCACACCCGCGATGCCGAAGAAGGCCGCGTGCGCACCGAAGCAGCCCGCCAGCGCGTGGCGGATGTGCTTAATCGACGCTTGCTGGGCAAGGTGCTGCCGTTGGCGGTGGTGCAGTTCCTGCAACAGGCCTGGAGCCAGGTGCTGTTACTGGCCAGTCTCAAGTACGGCGAGCAGTCGGTGCAATGGCAGGCGGGGCTGCGCACCATGGATGACTTGATCTGGAGTGTCAGCCTGCAGCAGGACACCGAAGCCGGGCGCCACCTGCTCGAACAGTTGCCGGGCCTGCTCAAGGCGTTGCGCGACGGCCTGACCAGCGCCGCGTTCGACCCTTTCAGCACCCGAGAATTTTTTGTGCGGTTGCAGGCCCTGCATATTCAGGCGCCCGACGGCGTCGACGAGTTGATCGAAGTGCGCGAGCCATTTGTACTCGGCACCGTGGCGCGGGACCCAGCCGCAGACCTGCCGGCCAATGACCCCGACCTGCTCAAGGTTCACCAGTTGCGGGTCGGTACCTGGATGGTGTTTCAGGCGCGCGCGGCCAACTCCCTGCGCTGCCGGCTCACCGCGATCATGGCGCCGGCCGGCAGCTACATTTTTGTCAGCCGCACCGGGCTCAAGGTGCTGGAGCACAGCGCCGGGGAACTGGCGTTGGCGTTCAAGCGTGACGCGTTGCACGTGCTGGATGACGGGCCGCTGTTCGAGCGCGCGTTGGCGGAGGTGGTGGGCAAGCTGCGCCAACTCAATCGCGCCAAGTGATCGCAACCACAGGGGCGAACGCGGCATACTGGTAACACTTTGTCGCGTTCAAGGAACCTGTATGCAGTTGGACTCCACCAGTGGTTGGTGCAAGGGCATTCGTCATTGCCCTTCGCCCAACTTCAACGAGCGCCCCGCCGGCGAAATATCACTGTTGGTGGTGCATAACATCAGCCTGCCGCCGGCGCAGTTCGCCACCGGGAAAGTGCAGGAGTTTTTTCAGAATCGCCTGGATGTCACGGAACATCCCTACTTTGAAGGGATTGCCGACCTACGGGTGTCCGCGCATTTTCTGATTGAGCGCGACGGCGCGGTGACGCAGTTTGTGTCCTGCAGCGACCGGGCCTGGCATGCCGGGGTTTCTTGCTTCGAAGGGCGTGAAACCTGCAACGACTTTTCCTTGGGCATTGAGCTGGAAGGTACCGATGACCTGCCGTTCACCGACGCCCAATATGCCGCGCTGATCGACCTGGCCCGCCAGTTGCTGGCGGCCTACCCTGGCATCACCGCGCAGCGCATTTGTGGTCATAGCGACATCGCACCGGGGCGCAAGACCGACCCCGGCCCCGCTTTTGATTGGACGCGCTTTCGCAGCGCCCTGCAGGATGGAGGACACGCACGATGAGTTTTCTGGTGTTGGTGCTGGCGGTATGGATCGAGAAATTCTCGGCCCTGCGCCAGCGGTTGCAGCGCGATGGCGGTTGGCTGCGCGAGTTGGCCAAGCTGGAAGCGAGCCCGCGCATGGGCAAGCAACCCTGGCTGATTCTGGTGCTGCTGGTGTTGTTGCCGGTGGCGTTGCTGGGGCTGTTGCTGCTGGTGCTGGAGCCGGTGGCCTACGGCTTGTTGGCCCTGCCGGTGCACCTGCTGGTGGTGATCTACAGCCTGGGGCGCGGTGATGTGCTCGCCGGTCTCGGTCCCTTCCGCGATGCCTGGCGACGCGGTGACTTGCAAGCCGCCGAGCACGTGGCCGAGCGCGACTTGAACCTGAGCGCCGACAGCGGTGAACAACTGCTCGAACGCGTCCAGGGCCATCTGCTGTGGCAGGCCTACCAGAGCTTTTTCGCGGTGATCTTCTGGTACTTCCTGCTGGGCCCGGTGGCTGCGCTGGCGTATCGCCTGCTGGCCCTGGCCAGCGAACACAGCAAGAACCCCCTGGTGGCCGAGCGCGCCGTGCAGTTGCGTCATGCCTTCGACTGGTTGCCAGTGCGCCTGCTGGCCGCCAGCTTTGCCCTGGTGGGCAACTTCGTCGCGGTCAGCCGCGTGATGCTCCATGAGCTGTTGAGCTGGGACATCAGCGCCGCCCAACTGATGGAAAAAGTCGGCCTGGTAGCCGCCGAAATCCCGCCACCAGTGGTCGGCGCGGACGGCATCAACAGCCTCGACCGTCTGTGGGAACTGCTGCTGCGCGCCGCTGTGCTGTGGTACGCCGGCTTTGCCATCTGGACCGTGTTGCCCTGATCAGACTGTGGGAGGGGCTTGCCCCTCCCACAAGTTGTTAACCTTAAGTTACAAAACTCCCTTTCAATTTGAGCTATACAGGCAGAGCGCCAAATAGTGGCTTTCTGCCGCCGCCCTGCGCCTCAAATAAAAATAAAAGAAAGGGAGTTCACCTGTGAAGAGCTTGCTCTATCCCGCCGTCGCGCTGATGAACCGTTTGAGTTTCGGCATGAAGTTCAGCCTGATCAGCGTGCTGTTCCTGCTGCCGATGCTGGCGACCAACTATTACCTGGTGCGCGATTCCTGGCGCGAATTCCAGGGCACCCGCACCGAACTGCAAAGCCTCGAGTTGCTCGGCAGCAGCCTGGCGCTGCGCCGTGACCTGGAAACCCTCAACAACCAGGTACAAATCAACGCGACCCTCGGCCAGGCGGGCAAGGCCGGCGACCTTGAAGGCAAGATCACGGCCCTGGAAACCAATGTACTGGGCCGCCTGCAAGACCTGCGCGCGATGACCACCGAGCCTGAACAGGTCGCCGCGTTTGATGCCAAACGCGACGAGATGGTGGCGGCCTTCAAGGCCCAGCAGCAGGAAACCTCGCTGCTCAGCAAAAGTGCCTTGATCGGCAAATTGCTGAACAAGGCGCAGATGCTCAGCCAGATCATCGCCAGCCAGGCCGGCTTGAGCCGCGACCCCCAGAGCGACCTGCGCCAGCTCAGCGAACTGATCACCAGCGTGACCCCGCAAGTCACCCAGACCCTCGGCGAAGGCCGGGCGATGGGTGCTTATTCCCTGGGCCAGGGGTTTCTGAATTCCTCCTCCAGCACGCGCTTTGACGAGTTGCTGCAGCAATTGGAGAAACTCCAGGCCGAATATGGCCTCAAGTTGCAGGACGCCCTTGGCGCCAGCAAGCCCGCGCACGCAGCGCTGGACGAGCTGGCCAAGGCCAGCAACGCCAGCCTCAAAAAAGGCAGCGAGCTTTTTGAAGAGCAGGTGGTGATGGCCGAAACCCTCGACGCGCCCTGGCAAGGTTTCTACGACAACGTCAGCCAATTGATGGCCCAGACCTATCAACTCGATGAGGCGACCTTGACCTTTATCGGTCAGCAACTGGAGCAACGCCTGGCGCAGAACCGCACGCACATGGTGGTGCTGGTGTCGGCCCTGACCGCCGTGTTTCTGCTGATTTTCTATCTGTACGCCGGCTTCTACGCCTCCACCCGCACTACGTTGCGGCGCCTGGGGGCGATGATGGACAAGGTGGCGGCCGGCGACATGACGGTCACCTTTGTTGCCCACAGCCGCGATGAGCTGGGCGAGCTGGGCCAGGTGTTCAACGGCACCGTGGCGAAAATCCATGATTTGATCGAGCGCGTCGGGCATACCGTCAGCCAGGTCGAACTGCAGGCCGGCCAGGTGCAAGCCGTGTCGGCCCAGAGTAACCAGGCGGTTTCCGGCCAGCGCACGCAGATCGAGCAGGTCGCCACGGCCATGAACCAGATGTCGTCCACCGCCCAGGAAGTCGCGCGCAGTGCGGCGGCGGCGGTCAGCAGTGCCCACAGCGTCAATGACGAAACCGTCAGCGGCCGTAGCCTGGTGCAATCCCAGCAGGGCAGCATCGCGCGGCTGGCGTCGGAGATCGACCAGTCGGTGCGGGTGATCAACCAGTTGGCTATCGACAGCCAGGCGATCAGCAGTGTTCTGGAAGTGATCAAAAGCATCGCAGAACAAACCAACCTGCTGGCGCTCAATGCCGCCATCGAGGCCGCGCGGGCCGGCGAGCAGGGACGCGGCTTTGCGGTGGTGGCCGACGAGGTGCGCACCCTGGCGCGGCGCACCCAGCACTCTACGGAAGAAATCGAACAGATGATCAGCCGCCTGCACAGTGGCGTGGCGGCGGCGGTGAAGGCCATGGGCAGCAGCCATGAAATGGCGAGTGGCACGGTGGGCGAGTCGGAAAAAGTCCAGCAGGCCTTGGAAAACATCCTGGGCGCCGTCGGGATGATCGTTGACCAGAACCAGCAGATCGCCGCCGCCGTGGAGCAGCAGACCGCGGTTGCCCACGATATCGACCAGAACATCGTCGCCATCAACCGCGCCGGCGAGCATGCGGCCGACGGGGCGCATCAAACCGAAGCGGCGAGCCGGCAACTGTCGATGCAGGTGATCGAGTTGAAGCACTTGATCGGCGCGTTTCGCGTGTAAGGCGTAAGCGTGGGAAAACTCGTTTGCTGATGTGGTGCTTGTCTTGATTTGCCAGAGGCTCTGTTGCCGCCCCGAAGATGAGCTTGAATGTGTTTTTTACACACATTCAAGTTCAGGGGAGGCACAGCGATGACCCCGGCAATCGGCATCAAAGGGCACTGCGCCCATTGCGACATCACGTTTGAACTCAAGCCTTGGCAACTGAATGCCATCGCCATCGAGGAGCCGTTCGAGTGCCCGTATTGCCAGCGCATCCTGCAGGCAGGCTGCCCCCGGCAGCTGCGCCGGCTCAAGTCGCTGGATCACTGGGCGCTGGTGAGCCCGAGCATGATGGTGCTGACCTGCGGAGTGCTGACCGTGGCATTGGTGGCGCAGTGGGTAGGCTTTATCAGCGTGATTGGGCAGTTGAATCTGTCACTGGTGGTGCTGCTGGTGCATTTCCTGGCACTGCGTTATGCCCGCCACCGGCAGCGGTTCACCCTGGACCTGCACGTGGTGAAACCCGCGCTACCAGTTGAACAGCTCGCACGCATTGCGTGTGCTCGCCTCAGCCAGCAGTAGAGCGCTGATACCCATATGTTCGGCCAGCGCACTGCAGATCGCCGGCAGGTGCTGCGGGCTGTTGCGCTGGCCCGGGTACATGGCCGGTGCCATGTCGGGCGAGTCGGTTTCCAGCACCACCGCGTCCAGCGGCAACTGCGCCAGCACCTTGTGCATGCGCAGCGCTTGAGGCCAGGTCGCGGCGCCGCCCAGGCCCAGCTTGAAACCGAGCTTGATGTACTCGCGGGCTTCTTCCCGGCTACCGGCAAAGGCATGGATGATGCCGCCGCGCGGCAGGCGGATGCGCTTGAGGGTGGCGATCACCGCCGCGTGGCTGCGGCGTACGTGCAGCAGCGCCGGCAGTTGGAAGTCCACCGCCAGCTTCAGCTGTGCTTCGAACAGCTGCTGCTGGCGCTCGCGGTCCAGGGTTTCGAGGAAGTAATCCAAGCCGATCTCACCCACCGCGCACAGCTGGCGATGGCCCTGCAGGCGGGTCAGCCAGTCGCCCAGTTCGGAAAGGTCGGCGGGGCGGTGGTCGTCGAGGTACACCGGGTGCAGCCCGAAGGCGGCGAATAAGCCTGCATCGGTTTGCACCAGGTCCCATAACCGCTGCCAATTCTGCTGATACACCCCCAGCACCACCATGCGCCCCACACCGACCTCACGGCTGTGGGTGAGGACTTCACGGCGATCGCTGTCGAAGTCCGGGAAGTCCAGGTGGGTGTGGGTGTCGATCAGCTCCACGCTCAGGCCTCGTGAATCCGCTGCTTGAACGTCCGCCCGATGGCGTGCACGCCAGGTTGGTACTGCTCTTCTTCAATCGCAGCCAGGGCCAGGCGCAGTGCGGTGTCGGCGATCTGCTGGTGTTGCTGGGCCATGGCGTTGACCGGCAGCGGCAGGAAATCCAGCAGCTGGGTATCACCAAAGGTGCCCAGGCGCAGAGGCCGCGACTTCAACGGGAAGTCATGCAGTGCGTCGAACACGCCTTGCAGCAGTACGTAGGACGTGGTCACCAGCGCGTCAGGTAAATGCCCCAGGCTTTGCAGTAATTGCTCCATCAGCTGTCGGCCACAGTCGCGACTGAAGGCTTCGCCGTGCTCGACCAGCACCTCGCCGGTGAAGCCTTGCAGCGCCTGCTGAAACCCGGCCGCGCGCTCCTGGCTGATACTCAGCTCGGGCCGCGCGCCAATCAACGCGATCTGCTTGGGCAGCGGTTGCAACAGGCTGGTGGTCAATTGCTGGCAGGCCTGGCGGTCGTCGCTGACCACTGAGCAGAACTGCGCGGGCTCCATCTGCCGGTCAATCGCAATCACCGGCAGGCCCTTGGCTTGCAACTCGCGGTACATGTCGTCGCTGGCCGGCAAGCAGCTGGCGACAAACAGCGCATCGCACCGCCGCGCGCGGAACAGCTGTGCCAATTGGCGTTCGCTGCCGGCCTCGTCGTCGGAACTGGCGATCAGCAACTGATAGCCACGGGCGCGGGCGCCTTGTTCGAGCAACTTGGCAATACGTGCGTAACTGGGGTTTTCCAGGTCCGGCAGGATAAAACCCAAGGTGCGCGTGTGCCGACTGCGCAGCCCTGCCGCCTGGGGGTTGGGCGTAAAGCCATGGGCTTCAACCACCGCGCGCACCCGTTCGACGGTTGCGTTGCTGATGCGTTGCTGCTCGGCCTTGCCATTGATGACGTAGCTTGCGGTGGTTACGGACACACCGGCCAGACGTGCGATATCACTGAGTTTCAAACCGGGATTTCCTTGTTTTTTGGAGCTTGCCCCGACATTTTGTCCGATCGTAACCGATTACTGCACGCGACTAATGTCTCAGCTCAAACGCCGAGTGGTCCTTCAAGGATGCGCAATTAACGCGTAATCTGCCATAAATTCTAGATTAAACGTTTCAGCCAGCGTATTTTTACGACGTTCGCGACTGAGTGCCTACTGCCAATTGACTGCTCAGTCAGTATTCATGAACACCCCTTACACTGTTTGTTTAAAACAATACCTAGTGCGGCCACCGCACTAACTAGGAGAACGGCATGCTTGAGCTCACTGTAGAGCAGATTTCCATGGGCCAGACGGCTGTGGATAAATCTGCCGCCCTGCACCTGCTCGCTGACAAACTGGCGGCCGATGGCCTGGTTGCCGAGGGTTACCTCAGCGGCTTGCAAGCCCGTGAAGCCCAAGGCTCGACCTTTCTCGGCCAAGGTATTGCCATCCCCCACGGTACGCCCGAAACCCGCGACCAGGTTTTTTCCACCGGCGTGCGCCTGCTGCAGTTCCCCGAAGGGGTGGACTGGGGCGACGGCCAGATTGTCTACCTGGCCATTGGCATTGCCGCCAAATCCGACGAACACCTGCGCCTGCTGCAATTGCTCACCCGCGCCCTCGGCGAAACCGACCTCGGCCAGGCGCTGCGCCGCGCCGGCAGCGCCGAAGCGTTGCTGAAACTGCTGCAAGGCGCGCCGCAGGAACTGGCGCTGGACGCGCAGATGATCAGCCTCGGCGTGTCCGCCGATGATTTCGAAGAGTTGGTGTGGCGTGGCGCCCGTCTGTTGCGCCAGGCCGATTGTGTCAGCAATGGTTTCGCCGCCGTGCTGCAGCAGGTCGACGCGCTGCCCCTGGGCGATGGCCTGTGGTGGCTGCACAGCGAGCAGACCGTCAAGCGCCCGGGCCTGGCGTTTGTCACCCCGGACAAACCCATGCGCTACCTCGGGCAGCCGCTCAATGGCTTGTTCTGCCTCGCCAGCCTCGGCGAAGCCCACCAGGCCCTGCTTGAACGCCTGTGCGCGTTATTGATTGAAGGGCGCGGCCAGGAATTGGGCCGCGCCACCAGCAGCCGCGCGGTGCTTGAAGTGCTGGGCGGCGAACTGCCGCCGGACTGGCCGAGCGCGCGCATCACCCTGGCCAACGCCCACGGCCTGCACGCGCGGCCGGCGAAGATTCTCGCGCAATTGGCGAAAAGTTTTGACGGCGATATCCGCGTGCGCGTTATCGATGGCCCGGTGGGCGCCGTGTCGGTGAAGAGCCTGAGCAAACTGCTGAGCCTGGGCGCCCGCCGTGGCCAGGTGCTGGAATTTATCGCCGAGCCAACCATTGCCGGCGATGCGCTGCCAGCCTTGTTGGCCGCCGTCGAAGAAGGCCTCGGTGAAGAGGTCGAGCCATTGCCGACCGCCAGCGCCCAGCCCGCCGCCCTCGACATCGAACCTGTGGTCAGCGCCCCTCAGGCTGGCAGCCAGCTGCAGGCCATCGCGGCCGCGCCCGGCATCGCCATCGGTCCGGCGCATATCCAGGTTCAGCAGGTCATTGACTACCCGCTGCGCGGCGAGTCCTCAGGCATTGAGCGCCAGCGCCTGCAAAACGCCCTGGCCGAGGTGCGCCGCGACATCCAGGGCCTGATCGAACGCAGCCAGGCCAAGGCCATCCGCGAAATTTTCATCACCCACCAGGAAATGCTCGACGACCCGGAACTCACCGACGAAGTCGACACCCGCCTCAAGCAAGGCGAAAGCGCCGAAGCCGCGTGGATGAGCGTGATCGAAGCCGCCGCCAAGCAGCAGGAGTCGTTGCAGGACGCCTTGCTCGCCGAGCGCGCCGCCGACCTGCGTGACATCGGCCGCCGCGTGCTGGCGCAACTGTGCGGCGTTGAAACCGCCCAGGAGCCGAGCGAGCCGTACATTCTGGTGATGGACGAGGTCGGCCCGTCCGACGTCGCGCGCCTGGACCCGGCTCGCGTCGCCGGCATCCTTACCGCCCGTGGCGGCGCCACGGCGCACAGTGCCATCGTCGCCCGTGCCCTTGGGATTCCTGCGCTGGTCGGCGCCGGTTCCGGCGTGTTGCTGCTGGCCAGCGGCACCGCGCTGCTGCTGGATGGCCAACGCGGCCGCCTGCACGTGGCCCCCGACGCCGCCACCCTGCAACGTGCCACCGTCGAGCGTGATACCCGCGAACAACGCCTGCAAGCCGCCGCCGCCCAGCGCCATGAACCGGCGCTGACCCGCGACGGCCATGCCGTGGAAGTGTTCGCCAATATCGGCGAAAGCGCTGGCGTGGCCAGCGCGGTGGAGCAGGGCGCCGAAGGCATTGGCCTGCTGCGCACCGAACTGATTTTCATGGCCCACCCGCAAGCGCCGGACGAAGCCACCCAGGAAGCCGAATACCGCCGCGTGCTCGACGGTCTCGACGGGCGCCCCCTGGTGGTGCGCACCCTCGACGTGGGCGGCGACAAACCGTTGCCGTATTGGCCGATTGCCGAGGAAGAAAACCCCTTCCTCGGCGTGCGCGGCATTCGCCTGACCCTGCAACGCCCGCAAATCATGGAAGCTCAGCTGCGCGCGCTATTACGCTCGGCCGACAACCGCCCGCTGCGCATCATGTTCCCGATGGTCGGCAGCGTGGACGAATGGCGCGCGGCCCGCGACATGACCGAGCGCCTGCGCCTGGAAATTCCGGTGGCCGACCTGCAACTGGGGATCATGATCGAAGTGCCCTCCGCCGCGCTGCTCGCGCCGGTGCTGGCCAAGGAAGTGGATTTTTTCAGCGTCGGCACCAACGACCTGACCCAATACACCCTGGCCATCGACCGTGGCCACCCGACCTTGTCGGCCCAGGCTGACGGCCTGCACCCGGCGGTGTTGCAACTGATCGACATCACCGTGCGCGCCGCCCATGCCCGTGGCAAATGGGTCGGCGTGTGCGGCGAGCTGGCGGCCGACCCGCTGGCGGTGCCGGTGCTGGTCGGCCTGGGGGTGGATGAGTTGAGTGTGTCGGCCCGCAGCATTCCTGAAGTGAAGGCGCGGGTGCGTGAATTCAGTCTGAGCGAGGCCCAGGGCCTGGCGCAAAAAGCACTCGCGGTGGGTTCGCCCGCCGAAGTGCGTGCCCTTGTGGAGGCCGTGTAAATGGCGAAGATTCTGACCCTGACGCTGAACCCGGCGTTGGACCTCACCGTACGCCTGGCGCAGCTGGCGCCGGGTGCGGTCAACCGCAGCGACACCCTGCTGACCCACGCTGCCGGCAAGGGCGTAAACGTCGCGCAAGTGCTGGCCGACCTCGGCCATGACGTGACCGTGGGCGGCTTTCTCGGCGCCGACAACGCCCAGGCGTTCGAGGCGCTGATTGCACGGCGTGGGTTTGCCGATGCGTTTATCCGCGTGCCGGGCGAAACCCGCAGCAATATCAAGATTGCCGAACAGGATGGCCGGGTCACCGACATCAACGCGCCGGGCCCGTTTGTCAGTGAGCAGGCGCAGCAAGCCTTGCTCGACCAGTTGGCGTGGATCGCGCCGGGCCACGACGCGGTGGTCGTTGCCGGCAGCTTGCCGCTTGGTGTCAGCCCGCAGTGGTTGCAGAACCTGCTGGAACACTTGAAAGGCTTTGGTTTGAAAGTCGCCCTGGACACCAGCGGCGAAGCCCTGCGCGCCGGCCTGAAAGCCGGGCCATGGTTGATCAAACCCAACACCGAAGAACTCTCCGAGGCCCTCGAGTGCCCGACCGATTCGGTCGCGCAACAGGCCCAGGCCGCTAAGCGTTTGCAACTGCAGGGCGTGCAGCATGTGGTGGTGTCCCATGGCGCCGACGGCGTGAACTGGTTCGGCCCGAGCGTGGCGTTGCATGCCACGCCGCCCAAAGTCAGCGTCGCCAGTACCGTGGGCGCCGGTGACTCGTTGCTGGCCGGGATGCTCCACGGTCTGCTCAGTTTCGAAGCCCCCGAACAGACCCTGCGCCGCGCCACGGCGATTGCCGCGATGGCAGTGACGCAGATCGGTTTTGGCATCAGCGATGACGCGCAGTTGGCGCATCTGCAAGGCGGCGTCGATGTACGCGCGCTGACAGAACAATAAGAGGGTTTGTGATGAAGTTAGCCATTGTTACCGCCTGCCCGAACGGCATGGTCACCAGTGTGCTGTGCGCCCGCTTGTTGGACGCCGCCGCGCAGCGCCAGGGGTGGAGCACCAGCGTTGAAGTGGTGGATGAGCAGCGCCCGGAACGCCAGTTGTCCCAGACGGTGATCGACGACGCCGAGTGGGTGTTGCTGGTCAGCAGCACGCCGGTGGACATGCAACGGTTTGTCGGTAAGCGCGTGTTCCAGAGCACGCCGGCCCAGGCCCTGGCGGATGTCGACGCTGTGCTGCGACGCGGCGCTGAAGAGGCGCAGGTGTATGTCGCGACTGAACAGGCGGCGAAAAACGCGCCGCGCATCGTCGCGATCACCGCGTGCCCGACCGGCGTGGCCCACACTTTCATGGCTGCCGAAGCCTTGCAGCAAACCGCCAAGCGCTTGGGGTATGACCTGCAGGTCGAAACCCAGGGCTCGGTGGGCGCGCGCACGCCGTTGAGCCCGCAGGCCATCGCCGATGCCGACGTGGTGTTGCTCGCCGCCGATATCGAAGTGGCCACCGAGCGTTTCGCCGGCAAGAAGATCTACCGCTGCGGCACCGGCATTGCCCTCAAGCAATCCGAAGCGACCCTCAACAAGGCCCTCGCCGAAGGCGCGGTTGAAAGCGCGGCGTCTGGCGCGGTGGCCAAGCAAGAAAAAACCGGTGTGTACAAACACTTGCTCACCGGCGTTTCGTTCATGCTGCCGATGGTGGTGGCGGGCGGTTTGCTGATCGCCTTGTCGTTTGCCTTTGGCATTCACGCGTTTGAACAGGAAGGCACGTTGGCGGCGGCATTAAAAACCGTCGGCAATACCGCCTTTACCCTGATGGTGCCGCTGCTGGCGGGGTATATCGCCTACTCGATTGCCGACCGTCCCGGCATTGCGCCCGGCATGATCGGCGGCCTGCTGGCGGGTACATTGGGCGCTGGGTTTATCGGCGGCATCCTCGCCGGTTTCCTCGCGGGCTACTGCGTCAAGCTGATCACCCGTGCCGTGCGATTGCCGCAAAGCATGGAGGCACTCAAGCCGATCCTGATTATCCCGTTGCTGGCGAGCCTGTTCACCGGCCTGGCGATGATCTACCTGGTGGGCCCGCCGGTGGCGCGCATGCTCACCGGCCTTACCGACTTCCTCGCGACCATGGGCACCACCAACGCGGTGCTGCTGGGGATCCTGTTGGGCGGCATGATGTGTGTCGATCTGGGCGGGCCGATCAACAAGGCCGCGTATGCGTTTTCCGTCGGCCTGCTGGCGGCGTCGAGCGGCGCACCGATGGCCGCGACCATGGCCGCCGGCATGGTGCCGCCAATCGGCATGGGCATCGCCACGTTCCTGGCGCGGCGCAAGTTCGCCCAGACCGAACGCGAGGCCGGCAAGGCGGCGATGATCCTGGGGCTGTGCTTTATCTCTGAAGGCGCCATTCCGTTTGCCGCCAAGGACCCGTTGCGGGTGATCCCGGCGAGCATCGCCGGCGGCGCGTTGACTGGTGCGCTATCGATGTATTTTGGCTGCAAGCTGGCGGCGCCCCACGGCGGGCTGTTTGTGCTGGTGATTCCGAATGCGATCAACCATGCGCTGCTGTACTTGCTGGCGATTGTGGCGGGTAGTGTGCTGACGGGGTTGGTGTATGCGCTGATCAAGCAGCCGGACGCGGTGGAGCTGGCAGTCACCTCAGCCAAGGCCTGACATCGATCAAAAATGTGGGAGGGTGCAAGCCCCCTCCCACATTTGATCTCCGGTGATCACAAGATCGGTGTCATCTCTGCTTCATCCGCTCATGCTTAAGTCTCCCTTTTGATACCAAGAGGGCACCTGCATGAGCCACTTCGATCTCGGCCGTCGCCGTGTGATGCAAGCCGTTGGCGCCGGGCTGTTGCTGCCGGGCCTGGCGCCGGCGGTGATTGCTTCGGTCAAGGACCGGCCGCAACTCACCGACGGTGTGCAGTCCGGCGACCTGCTGGGCGATCGCGCGATGATCTGGAGCCGCAGCGACCGCCCCGCGCGCATGGTGGTGGAGTGGGACACCCGCAGCGTGTTCAGCAACCCACGCCGATTCGTCTCACCGCTGGCCGACAGCCGCAGCGACTTTACCGCCCGCGTCGAACTCAGCGGCCTGCCCGCCGACCAGGCGATTTTCTACCGCGTGCACTTCGAAGACGCCCAGACCGGCGTGGCCAGCGAGCCGTGGTTCGGCCACTTGCGCAGCGTGCCGTCCGCGCGGCGCGACATCCGCTTTGTGTGGAGCGGCGACACCGTGGGGCAGGGCTTTGGCATCAACCCGGACATCGGCGGCATGCGCATTTACGAAGCCATGCGCCTGCGCCTGCCGGACTTCTTTATCCACAGCGGCGACACCATCTACGCCGACGGCCCGGTGCCCGCGCAGCTTGCCACCGAGGGCGGGCGTATCTGGCGCAATATCACCACCGACGCCAAGAGCAAAGTCGCCGAAACCCTGGATGAATATCGCGGCAATTATCGCTACAACCTGCTGGATGAAAACGTGCGGCGCTTCAATGCCGAAGTGCCGCAGATCTGGCAGTGGGATGACCACGAAGTGGTGAACAATTGGTCGCCGAGCAAGCAACTCGATGAGCGTTACCAGACCAAGGACATCAATACCTTGGTGGGCCGCGCGCGCCAGGCCTGGCTGGAATATTCGCCGATGCGCCGGCAAAGCGCCGATGGCGGCGGGCGCATTTATCGCAAGCTCAGTTATGGCCCGTTGCTGGATGTATTCGTGCTGGATATGCGCAGCTATCGCGGGCCGAACGACGATAACCTCGGCGGCGAAAAACCCTTTCTCGGCCGTGAGCAGTTGGACTGGCTCAAGCGCGAACTCAAGGCTTCCCAGGCGCAGTGGAAGGTGATTGCCGCCGACATGCCGATTGGCCTCGGCGTGCCCGACGGCGAAGTCAGCCCCGGTGTGCCGCGCTGGGAAGCGATCGCCAACAACGACCCGGGTGCGCCCCAGGGTCGCGAGTTGGAAATCGCCGAATTGCTGGGATTTTTGCGGGCGCAACAGGTGCGCAACCATGTGTGGCTGACCGCGGATGTGCATTACTGCGCGGCGCATCACTACCACCCGGATCGTGCGGTGTTCCAGGATTTCGAACCGTTCTGGGAGTTTGTGGCGGGGCCGCTGAACGCGGGGAGTTTCGGGCCTAATCCGTTGGATAAAACCTTTGGGCCCGAGGTGGTGTTCGAGAAGGCACCGCCGGCGCAGAACACTTCGCCGTTTGCGGGGTTTCAGTTTTTTGGTGAGGTGCAGATTGAGGGGCAGACGGGGGAGTTGACCGTTACTTTGCGGGATCTGGATGGTGTCTCAGTGTTCGAGCAAAAGCTGCAACCGGTCTGATTTGGAATGCAGTTAAAAATGTGGGAGGGGGCTTGCCCCCTCCCACATTAGAATTGTGTTGCTTCAGGTACTCAGTACACATCCCGGCGATAGCGGCCTTGCTCGATCAACCGCTCCACCGCCTCACTGCCCAGCACCTCATGCAGCACTTGGTCCACCCCGGCTGCCATCCCCTGCAAACTCCCGCACACATAAATCGCCGCGCCGTCGGCCAGCCATTTACGCAGCACGTCGGCCGATTCGCGCAGGCGGTCCTGGACGTAGATTTTCTCCTCCTGATCGCGGGAAAACGCCAGGTCCAGCAGCGCCAGGTCACCACTGGCCAGCCAGCCTTGCAGCTCGTCCTGGCACAGGTAGTCGTGGGCGATAGTGCGTTCGCCGAACAGCAGCCAGTTGCGTTGCTGGCCGTCGGCAATCCGCGCCTTGAGCAAGCTGCGCAGGCCGGCGAGGCCGGTGCCGTTGCCGAGCAGGATCAGCGGCACCGGCACCTGCGGCAGGTGGAAACCACTGTTGCGGCGCAGGCGCAGGCTGATCGCCGAACCGATGGCCGCGTGTTCGGTGAGCCAACCCGAGGCCAGGCCCAGGCTGCCGTCCGCGTGGCGCTCCTGGCGTACGATCAGCTCTAGCACGCCGTCACTGGCAATCGAGGCGATGGAGTATTCGCGCATCGCCAACGGTGCCAGCGCATTCACCAGTGCCTGGGCATGCAGGCCCACCAGGTGGGCGCGGTTGTCCGGCAGTTGGCGCGTGGCCAGGGCCTGGTTGAGGCTTTGCGCCAGGCCGTCGATCAGCACGCCATCACTGCTGGCCAGGCCCAGGCCGTGCAGGAAGTGTTCGATGGCCCACGGGCAGTTGCGCGGCAGCACTTCCACCAGGTCACCGGCTTGCCAGCTGTGCGGGGATTCGCTGGTGAGGCCCAGCAGGTAGACGTCGGAGCCGCTGCTGCCACGGTTGAGCAGCGTGCGCTGGCCGAGCGTCCAGTGTTCATACTGGGCGGTCGGCCAGGCGGCCGCCGGCGCGTGGCCGGTCAATTGCCCCAGCTGTTGCTGCCAGCTCAGCAGCGCGGCGCTGTCGCCGCAGTCGACTTCCACTGGCGCGAACAACGGGTTGCCGCCCTGGTTGGTCAGCCAGAAATGCAGGCGCCGGGCAAAGCCGCAGAAGTGTTCGTACTGGCGATCACCCAGGGCCAGCACCGAGTAGTTCAGACCGTTGAGGGGCAGCGCCTGGCCGAGCACGCTGCGCTCGAAACCCCGGGCGTTGTCGGGGGCTTCGCCGTCGCCGAAGGTGCTGACGACAAACAATGCATTTTCCGACTGGCGCAGGTCGTCCGGGCTGACGCTACCCAATGGTTGCACCTTCACCGGCAAGCCCGCCGCCTGCAATTGCCCGGCGGTCTGCCAGGCCAACTGTTCGGCAAACCCGCTCTGGCTGGCAAAGCCGATCAGCCAGGCCGGCGCGTCACTGTGGTTGGCGCCCAGGCTCTTGCGCGCATCCCGCACCTGGCGTTTTTTGCGGCGGCGATCGAGGTACAACAGCCAGCCGGTGATAAAGAACAGCGGCATCAACAGCGAGGTGACGGTGAGGATAATCCGCCCCGCCAGGCCGAAATAACTGCCGGTGTGCAGTGCGTAGAGGCTGGTCAGGATCTGCGCCTTGAAGCTCTTGCTGGCGTACTGCTCGTGGGATTTGACCTCGCCGGTGGCCGGGTCCAGGTTGATCTGGTTCAGCGCGCGGTCGTGGGGCGAATTTTTCAGCAGGTAGTAGACGGTGGCCGGTTGGCCCGCCACGGCCGGCATGCGGATGTTATAGGCGCTCAGGCCGGCGCCCGCGTTGCTGTAGATGCTGCTCCAGATCGCGTCGTAGTTGGCCACGGGCGCCGGGCCTTCCGGCGCCGGGCCGCGTTTGCGCACGCGTTCGTTTTGTGGGGCGTCGGACAGCAGCTTGGTCAGACCCTGGCTGTACCAGTCGTAGGACCAGGACAACCCGGTCAACGCTGACAACAGATAAGCCAGCAGGCACCAGGTGCCGAACACCGAGTGCAGATCCCAGTTGAAGCTACGGCCCTTTTTGCGCCAGTCCAGGGTCAGCCAGGCGCGCCAGCTCGCGACCTGGCGCGGCCAGCGCAGGTACAGGCCGGAGAGGCAGAAAAACACCAGGATCAGGGTGCAGGCGCCGGTGATTTGTCGACCGGTTTCGCCCATCACCAGAAAACGGTGTAACTGCAGGATAAAGCCGAACACGTCCTGGCCGACGGCGTCGCCCATGTAGGCGCCGGTGTAGGGGTCGAAGTAGCGCATCTGGCCGCGACGCTCGCCCGGCGGCGGGGTGAAGAACACGCGGGCGGCATTGCCGCTTTCGCTTTCGACCCACAGCATGGCCACGGTCTTGCCTTCGGTGGTTTCGAGCTTGCGCACCAGTTCGGCGGGCGGCAGCACACCGGCTTCGCGTTTTTCGACGCTTAATACCGTGGGGTTGAGCGCGCGTAAAATTTCATCCTGAAACGAGACCGCAGCCCCGGTGATCCCCATCAAGGCCAGGACCAGCCCGGCAGTGATGCCGAAGAACCAGTGCAACTGGAACAGGGTTTTCTTCAACACGTCTGACCGCCTCGTCTATCTGAATATGTAGGGCACGGCGCGCATTATGCCGTGGGTTATCGAGAAATATTCTGTTTAACACGCAAAAGCCCCGCGCATCCGATGCGTGGGGCTTTTGCCGGGTTGTTGTCCGCGTTTAGAAGTGGAAACTGGTGCTCAACAACGCCGTGCGACCGGCTGCCTGGGTCGCGAAGTGCGAGGCGTAGGCTTTGTCGTAGTAGGTCTTGTCGGTCAGGTTCTGCACGTTCAGTTGCAGGTCGATGTTCTTGGTCAGTTTGTAGCTGGCCATGGCGTCGTAGCGGGTGTAGGACGGCACATAGACGGTGTTGCCGGCATCGCCGTACACATCGTCCACGTAGAAGGCGCCGCCGCCGATGGTCAGCTTGGGTGTGAGGGCATAGGTGGTCCAGAGGCTGAACGAGTTCTCTGGGGTGTTGGGCATCTGGTTGCCTTTGTTGGAACCGACCTGCACGACACCTTGGCGGTTGCCGTTCTTGCCCGGGTCAACCAGCTCGGCTTTCAAGTAGCTGTAGCCGGCGAACACTTGCCATTGCTCGGTGATCTTGCCGCTGGCCGACAGCTCGAGGCCGTCGACGCGGGATTCACCGGCGGTTTCGTAGGTGTTGGAATCCACCAGGATGCGCGTATTTTTCTTCTCGGTCCGGAACACCGCCGCAGCCAGGGACAGGCGGTTGTGGAACAGGTCCCACTTGGTGCCCAGCTCGTAGTTGACGGTTTCTTCGGGTTGCAGGTCGCTGGTGTTGATGCCGGTCGGGATCGCGTTGTTGTCGACGCCTTCACCTACCAGGCCGCCGGCCGGCGAGGCCGAGGTGGCGTAGGAGGTGTAGATACTGCCGTTGTCCAGCGGCTTCCAGACCAGGCCGGCCTGCCAATTGAAGAACTGGCTGTCGTCCTTGACCTTGCTGCGTCCCGCCGTGGCGTTGGTGTTGGCTTCGGTGTCGAAGGTGTCGTAGCGCAGGCCGACGTTGAGCAGCCATTTGGGGTCCAGCTCGATGGTGTCGAACACATAGGCGGCGCGACTGGTGGCCTTGGTGTTGGTGCCGTTGTAGTTGCGCGCGATGGTGCCGTTCCAGGCGTCGTCGGGGTTCGGGTTGCTCAGCGAGGTGCACTGGCCGCCTCGGCCGCCGCCGGCCACGGTGCAGCCGCCTGCAGGGTTGGTGTTGGGGGTCACGGTGTAGCCGCTGACGCGGGTTTCTTCGCCGGTGAATTCCAGGCCGGTGGAGTAGCTGTGCTTCAAGCCCAGTGCCTGGAAGCTGCCGAACAGGTCGGTCTGGTTGGTGGTGGTCGTGGTGGTCGAGACGCGGGTGTTGGCGCGACGCCACACGGTGCCGAAACGGCTGACGTTGCGCTGGCTGTCGTCCGGTTGGGTGAGCACGTAATCCTGGCCGGTGCTGCCGTGGCGCAGGGTGTTTTTCAGGGTCATGGTGTCGCTCAGGTCGTGCTCGACGGAGATTGTGCTGATGTCGGCGCGGGTCTTGCGGAAATCGCGGCTTTTGAGGCCGTAGAAGTTATTGCTGTCGCCACCGTCGGTGGGTTTGTCGTGCACATGGGTGGTGGCAGTGGCCGAGCCGTAGCCATACGGAATGCCCGAATCCGGCAGGTCGTTGCTTTCCATGTGGTAGTAGCTGAGGTTGACGCGGGTCGGGGTGCCCAGGCCGAAGGTCAGCGACGGCGCCACGCCCCAGCGGTCGTAGTTGACCGCATCGCGGCTGGCCACGTTCTGTTCGTGGCTCATTAGGTTCAAACGGAACGCGGCGCTGTCGTCGAGGAACTGGCGGTTCACGTCGAGCACGTAGCGGCGGGTCTGGTCGGAGCCGTAGGTGAAGCCGCCGTTGGTGAAGTCCCGCGCCTGGGGGGTCTTGCTCACCAGGTTGAGGCTGCCACCGGCCGAGCCACGGCCGCCGAACGAGGAGTTGGGGCCTTTGCTGACTTCGATCGATTCAATGTCGAAGATTTCGCGGCTCTGGCCGCCGGTGTCGCGCACGCCGTCGAGGTAGGTGTCGCCCTGGGCGTCAAAACCGCGGATGAACGGGCGGTCGCCCTGGGGGTTGCCGCCTTCGCCGGCGCCGAAGGTGATGCCCGGTACGGTGCGCAAGGCATCCTGCAACGAGGTCGCGGCGGTGTCCTTGAGCACTTGTTGCGGCACCACGGTGACCGAGCGCGGGGTGTCCACCAGCGGCGCGGTGTATTTCTGCGAAGAGGCTTTTTCGACCTGATAGGTGGTGTTGTCCTGTTCTTCGCCGGTGATGCTGGTGGCGCCCAGGGAGATGCTGTTGCGCTGGCCCTTTTGCTCAGTGTCTTCGGCCGCTTGCGCCATATGGGCTGCAGAGCTGGCGCCGAGGGCTACGCCGATGGCCGAGGCCAGCAAACGTGGTGAACCGGCCGGTGTTTTTATTGAAGTGCGCGACATGACGTGTCCTTTCCCCAAGGCTGTGAGGCCGCGGAATATAGGGTGAACAAGACTTCATATCAATTGAGATACATTGCTAATTGCACTGAATTTACATTCTTTACACTTTTTGCTTACGGTATTTACGAACTCATCCGTCTGCGCCGTTTTACACGGCGGATAAGAATCAATACCATTGGCGCCTCTCTGCTTTCAGGTATTGCCCCCATGCTCCTGCACATTCCCGGCCTGTTCTCTCGCGAGGAAGTGCAGCGCATCCGCCAGGCCCTGGAAAACACCGACTGGGCCGACGGCAAAATCACTGCCGGGCACCAGTCCGCCAAAGCCAAGCACAACCTGCAATTGCCCGAAGGCCACCCGCTGGCCAAGGAAATCGGCGCGGCGATGCTTGAGCGCTTGTGGAACAACCCGCTGTTTATGTCGGCGGCGTTACCGCACAAGGTGTTCCCGCCGTTGTTCAACTGCTACACCGCCGGCAAAAGCTTCGACTTCCATATCGATAACGCCGTGCGCCAGGCCCGGGGCAGCCATGAGCGGGTGCGCACCGACTTGTCGTCCACGCTGTTCTTCAGCGACCCGGAGGAGTACGACGGCGGCGAACTGGAGATCCAGGACACCTTCGGCCTGCAGCGCGTCAAGTTGCCGGCCGGCGACATGGTGCTGTACCCCGGCTCCAGCCTGCACAAAGTCAACGCTGTAACCCGTGGCGCGCGGTATGCCTCGTTCTTCTGGACCCAAAGCCTGGTGCGCGAAGACAGCCAGCGCACGCTGCTGTTCGAGATGGACGGCGCGATCCAGCAACTCACCACGGACGTGCCCGACCACCCGGCGCTGATCCAGCTCACCGGCACCTATCACAACCTGCTGCGCCGCTGGGTCGAGGTCTGACATGGGCTTTTTATTGCGCCGCGAAGAAGTGCTCAACGTCGAGCAGTTGCAAAGCATGCTCGACGACTCGCCGGTGCGCGCGGCCCAGGCGATCCTGATCGCGGCGAAGGAGGGCGTGGTGGATGCCCAGGCGTTGCTCGGGCAAATCCTGCTGGAAGGCCGCGGCATTGCACGCGATGAAGCGCTGGGTTTGCGCTGGTTCCAGATCGCGGCCCACGGCGGACACTTGATGGCGCGCAATATGGCCGGACGTTGCCTGGAGCACGGCTGGGGTTGCGCCCTCGATGAGGCGGGCGCTGCACGGGAATACCGCAAGGCCGCCGAGGCGGGGCTGGATTGGGGTCAGTACAACTACGCTAACCTGCTGGCGACCGGTCGCGGTGTTGCTGAAGATCAGCCGCAAGCGCTGAGCTTCTATCGCCAGGCGGCAGAGCAGGGCCATGCCAAGTCGATGAACCTGCTGGGGCGGTATCTGGAAGACGGTCAGCATTGCCCGCGGGATCTGCACGCGGCTGTGGACTGGTACCGACGTTCTGCCGAAGCCGGGGATTTCCGTGGGCAGTTCAGCTATGCGGCGGTGCTGGCGGACCGAGGCCAGGTCGACGCGGCGCTGGACTGGTTGCGCAAGGCGCTGGCGGGAGGCAACCTCAAGTTTTTGCGAACGGCGCATAGGATGCTTATAAAGGCAGCTCAGCCCAAAATCAGGGCTATAGCAGTAGAGTTTGAGCGAAGGGGCGCGCAACTAAACGATGAGCGGAACGCTGCTGAGGTTGCTGCTCAGGCTTAAATCACTATGATTGACTCTGATTCAATATCAATCAGATGCTACGCAATGTTGCGAAGAGAGGTTTCATGGGCGCCGACACCAAAGTACTGACAGCTCACGTCCCCACGGCCTTGGCCCAAAAAGTCGATCAGATGGCGGCGCGTATGGATCGTTCGCGTGGGTGGATCGTCAAGCAAGCCCTGGCTGATTGGGTAGATTTGGAAGAGGAGCGCAGCCGACTTACGCGAGAGGCCTTGGCAGATGTTGATGCCGGCCGCGTGATTGATCAGCAGGCGGTCCAAGCCTGGGCCGATAGTTTAAGCACAGACACACCCTTGGCGGTGCCGCGCTGATGGAGTTGAAGTGGACGAGTAAAGCCCTTTCAGACCTTGCACGACTTTTCGACTTCCTCGCCGTTGTAAATCGCCAAGCTGCTGCACGAACTGTGCAGTCACTTGCTCAGGCGCCTATGAGTCTGTTGAGCAATCCGCGTATAGGCGAAAGGGTCGAAGAGTTCGAACCGCGAGACGTAAGACGGCTGTTGGTGGGGCATTACGAAATGCGCTACGAGATTCAAGAATCCACCCTCTACATTTTGCGCTTGTGGCACGTGCGGGAAGATCGTTGATGTTCAGGCAGCCATAAAAAAACCCATGACACGTCATGGGTTTTTTATGCGTGGCGCTCTTACACGTAGAACGACTTCAACGGCGGGAAGCCATTGAATTCAACCGCGCTGTAGCTGGTGGTGTAGGCACCGGTCGACAGCCAGTACAGGCGGTCACCGATGGCCAGGTTCAGCGGCAGGCCGTACTTGTAGTTTTCGTACATGATGTCGGCGCTGTCGCAGGTAGGACCGGCGATGACCACTTCTTCCATCTCGCCTTTCTTCTCGGTCCAGATCGGGAACTTGATGGCTTCGTCCATGGTTTCGATCAGGCCGGAGAATTTGCCCACATCCGTGTACACCCAACGCTCGACGGCGGTGCGCGATTTACGCGCTACCAGCACCACTTCGCTGACCAGGATACCGGCGTTGGCGATCAACGAACGGCCCGGCTCCAGGATGATTTCCGGCAGGTCATCACCGAAGTCTTCCTTGAGGAAACGGATAATTTCTTCGGCGTAGGTTTCCAGGCTGTTGGTGCGGGTGATGTAGTTGGCCGGGAAGCCGCCGCCCATGTTGATCAGCTTGAGGTGGATGCCGTCTTCTTCTTTCAGGCGCTCGAAGATCACTTTGACCTTGGCGATGGCGGCGTCCCACACGCTGATGTCGCGTTGTTGCGAGCCGACGTGGAACGAGATGCCGTACGGCACCAGGCCCAGGTCACGGGCGAGGATCAGCAGGTCCATGGCCATGTCGGTCTGGCAGCCGAATTTGCGCGACAAAGGCCAGTCGGCCGTGGTCGAGCCTTCGGTAAGGATACGCACATAGACTTTCGAGCCCGGCGCGGCCTTGGCGATGTTGCGCAGGTCGGCTTCGGAGTCGGTGGAGAACAGACGCACGCCCTTTTCAAAGAAGTAGCGGATGTCCTTGGATTTCTTGATGGTGTTGCCGTAGCTGATACGGTCGGCGCTGACGCCGCGGTCCATGACCTTGTCCAGCTCGTAGATCGAGGCGATGTCGAAGCTCGAACCTTTCTCTTTGAGCAGGTCGATGATCTCGACGGCCGGGTTGGCCTTGACCGCGTAATACACCTTGGCGAATTCGAAACCGGCGCGCAGGTCATCGTAGGCCTGGCTGATCATCGCGGTGTCGATCACCACGAACGGGGTTTCCTGTTTGTCGGCGAACGCCTTCATTTTGTCAAAAGTGGCGCGCGCGAAATAGTCTTCGACGTTGATCGACATGCTGGGAACTCCTACTGGCAAACTGAAATTAACAATGGGTGCAAATGAACGTCCTCCGTATCCCCACTTTGGTTCGCCTACTTCCCAAGGCATGTCGCCGAAAGCAAAAAGGCCATGGGATAACCGCTGCCCTTGGCCTTGCTGTCTCGTCGTCAGTACTTGAGCCGGATGGATCGTTTCCAGCATGGACGTTCGGCGCGAACTTTAGGGCGTGAGGGGCTTTAGATCAACTAAAAATGTCGCGTTTTTGCACGCGTTCGTCGCGCGATGGCGTGCAGCTACTTATGTAACCGACAGGTGTGACGGATTGATGTTCCCCGGAAGGGGCAAATCGACGGTATTTCCCTGACACACTGCAGGGCAAATGTGGGAGGGGGCTTGCTCCCGATAGCGGTGTGTCAGTTGATAAATCTGTAACTGACCCACCGCTATCGGGAGCAAGCCCCCTCCCACATTTTGAACTTTGCGGTGTCAGTTCAGATCAGGCCAGGGCAGTCTCGGCAGGCGAGACGATGCTGGTCTTGCCCCCACGCGACTTACCGGAGCTCAAATACTCGGCAATCGATTCCTGAGTCACTTCACCGAGGAACACCCGCTCCGCGTCCATCACCGGCAGCCACGAACGGTTGAACTCGTACATGCGCGACAGCAGGATGCGCAAGTGCTCGTCGTACGCCGCCGTGGCGTTGAACTCGCGCAGGTACTGGCCGCAGGTACCGGTCTGACGGTGCAGGTCGCGACGTCGTACATAACCCAGCGCCTTGTTCTCGGCACAGGTGACCACCACGTAGCGGCGGTCGGTTTCATCCATCAGTTCCAGGGCATCGGCCACCGGGGTTTCCGGGCTCACCGACGGGGCGTTGTCCGCCGCGTCTTCGGCCTTCACCAGCAGCAGGCGCTTGAGGGTACTGTCCTGGCCCACGAAGTTGCTGACGAACTCGTCGGCCGGGTGCGCCAGCAAGGTGTCCGGGTGGTCGATCTGCAGCAGCTTGCCGGCGCGGAAGATGGCGATCTTGTCACCCAGCTTGATGGCTTCGTCGATGTCGTGGCTGACCATGATCACGGTCTTGTTCAGCGCGCGCTGCATCTCGAAGAATTCGTTCTGGATCATCTCGCGGTTGATCGGGTCGACCGCGCCGAACGGCTCATCCATCAGCAGCAGCGGGGCATCCGCCGCCAGCGCGCGGATCACGCCGATACGCTGTTGCTGGCCGCCCGACAGTTCGCGCGGGTAGCGATGCAGGTACTGCTTGGGTTCCAGCTTGATCATGCTCATCAACTCGCGGGCGCGGTCGTGGCATTTCTGCTTGTCCCAGCCGAGCAGCTTGGGCACGACCACGATGTTTTCCTCGATGGTCATGTTCGGGAACAGGCCGATCTGCTGGATCACGTAGCCGATGTTGCGACGCAGGGTCACTTCGTCGAGGTCAGTGGTGTCTTCGCCGTTGATCAGGATCTTGCCCGAGCTGGGCTTGATCAGGCGATTGATCATTTTCAGCGTGGTGCTCTTGCCGCAACCCGACGGGCCGAGGAACACACAAATCTCGCCTTCATTGACGGTCAGGCTGACATCGTTGACGGCAGTGATGGTCTTGCCGTTGCTTTGAAAAGTCTTGGACAGGTTTTGAAGTTCGATCATTTGAGCAATCCTTTTGGAGTCAGCGAGCGTTGCAGCCATTGCAGAAGCAGGTCGGCGAAGATGGCCAGGAGACTGACCAGCACGGCGCCGACGATCAGCATCGACATGTCGCTGCGGCTGATGGAAGCCAGAATAAGTACACCCAGACCACCGGCGCCGATGGTGGCGGCGATGGTCATCACACCAATGTTCATCACCACGGCGGTGCGCACACCGGCGAGGATCACCGGCACGGCAATCGGCAACTCGACCATGCGCAGGCGCTGGCCGAAGGTCATGCCGATGCCTTTGGCGGCCTCGCGAATGCCCGGTTCCACGCCGGTGAGTGCCAGGTAGGTGTTACGCATGATCGGCAGCAGGGAGTAGAGGAACACGGCGGTGATCGCCGGCATCGGGCCCAGGCCCTGGCCGAATTTGGAGTAGAACGGCAGCAGCAGGCCGAACAGCGCGATGGACGGCACGGTCAGCAGCACCGTGGCGCTGGCCTGCAACGGGCCGGCCAGGGTCGGGAAGCGGGTCATCAGCACGCCCAGGGGCACGCCGACGACAATCGCGAGGATCACTGCGATGCCGACCAGGGTGATGTGCTGCCAGGTCAGGTGCAGGACCTGGGCCCAATCAAGATGGGAAAAGGCGTTCAGGAATTCCATGTCTTCTCCTCTTAGTTGATGGGGTGTTGGCGCAGGAAGTCTGCGGCCACGGCGGACGGGCTTTCATGGTCGACGTCGACGCGCGCGTTGAGCTGGCGCATGGTTTCGTCGTCGAACAGGTCGGCCAGCGGCTTGAGGTCGGCGGCCAGTTGCGGGTGCGCGTCGAGGTACGCCTGACGCACCACCGGTGCGGCGGTGTAGTCGGGGAAGTAGTGCTTGTCGTCTTCCAGCAGCTTCAATTTGAAGGCATTCAAGCGCCCGTCAGTGGTGTAGACCAAACCGGCAAACACCTGGCCATTACGCAAGGCGGTGTAGACCAGGCCGGCGTCCATCTGGCGCGTGTTTTTGCGGGTGAGGTTCATGTCGTACAGCTTGACCATGCCACCCATGCCGTCGGAACGGTTGGCGAACTCGGTATCCAGGGCCACCAGGCGGTTTTGTTTGCTGTCCTCGGCGAGGGCCTTGGTCAGGTCGCTGATGCTGTTGATCTGCGGGAATTCCTTGGCCACGTTGTCGGGCAGCGCCAACGCGTAGGTGTTGCTGAATTTCGACGGCGACAGCCAGACCAGGCCTTTTTTCGCGTCGAGTTCTTTCACACGGGCGTAGGTTTGTGCGCTGTCGAGTTTCTCGTCGACATGGTTGTAAGCCACCAGCGACACGCCGGTATATTCCCAGAGCATATCCAGTTGCCCGCTTTCCTGGGCACTGCGCGCCAGGTTGCTGCCCAGGCCGCCGGTCACGCGGGTGTCGTAACCCTTGGTGCGCAGGTACTGGGAGGTGATTTCGGCGAGCAGGGTCTGTTCGGTGAACACCCGGGCGCCGATGCGGATAACCGGTTTTTCAGCGGCTTGCGCAATGCCTGCAAACAGCAGGACGCAGCCAAATATCAAGCTTAGTTTTTTCATGTGATTTCCTTTACCCAGCCTTAAGACGGACGCAACCCGCGTTCCAGCCAGAGGCGGCTGGCCATGGTCACCAGACCGTCGAGCAGCAATGCCAGCAGCGCGGTGCACGCGGCGCCGAGCAGCAGTTGCGGCTGATTGTTCAGGGCAATGCCGGGGAAGATCAGGCTGCCCAGGCTGTTGGCACCGATCAGGAACGCCAGCGGCGCGGTACCGACGTTGATCGCCAGGGCCACGCGCACACCGCCGATGATGATCGGCACGGCGTTGGGCAACTCCACGCGAAACAGCACCTGGCGTGGAGTCATGCCGATGCCGGTGGCGGCTTCCTTGAGCGAGCCTTGAACGTTTTTCAGGCCTTCGTAGGTGTTACGCACGATAGGCAGGAGGGAGGCGAGGAACAGCGCGAAGATGGCCGGGCCACTGCCGATGCCGAGGACGCCGAGGGCGATGGCCAGTACGGCCAGGGGCGGGACGGTGTTGCCGATGTTGAAGATCTGCATGAAGCGTTCTGCGCGCCCGACCATGTTCGGTCGGCTGAGCAGGATACCGGCGGGGATGCCCACAACGAGGGCCGCCAGCATGGAGACTAGAACGAGGATCAGGTGTGCTTGCAGGTAAAACAACAAATCGTCGCGGTACAGTTCGATCGTGTTGATGCCGATCCAGTGGACCAGCAGGGCCAAGAGGGCGACGACAACCGCTCCTCCTATCAGCCCTTTGCCATAGCGAATAGCCACAGGCGGACTCCTTTTTTCTTTTGTCGGCGAACACATTTCCGAGCGGCAATGCCATTCCTGGCTGTCGGCGAATGAGTTCGCGAAAAGCAGCTCGCCGATACCGGCAACGCGGTATGCGATCGAGCCATGAGCGCAGCCTCGTCAGGCTAACTTGCTGATTTATCAGCCCCTGTTCCGAGTGCGGTAGCAGGGGAGTGGACGTCTCTACCTTTTAAAAGGTTCCATACTTGGCAGCATTTAGCCACCCCCAATCGGGTGAACGGTGGTCCGGCCCCCGGGGTTTGCGCTATACTCGCCGCCCTTTTTTGACTCACCTGCCAGGCGATTTCCCATGACCCACCAGGCCGCCGAAGTCGCGAAACGCCGCACTTTCGCCATTATTTCCCACCCCGATGCCGGTAAAACCACCATCACCGAGAAGCTGTTGCTGATGGGCAAGGCAATCGCTGTGGCCGGCACGGTGAAATCGCGCAAATCCGACCGCCATGCGACATCCGACTGGATGGAGATGGAGAAACAACGGGGTATCTCCATTACCACGTCGGTCATGCAGTTCCCGTATCGCGACCACATGGTCAACCTGCTCGACACCCCGGGCCACGAAGACTTCTCCGAAGACACCTACCGCACCCTGACCGCGGTGGACTCGGCCTTGATGGTCCTCGACGGCGGTAAGGGTGTAGAGCCACGGACCATCGCGCTGATGGACGTGTGCCGCCTGCGTGACACACCAATCGTCAGCTTCATCAACAAACTTGACCGCGACATCCGCGACCCCATCGAGTTGCTGGATGAAATCGAAGCGGTCCTGAAGATCAAGGCCGCGCCGATCACCTGGCCGATCGGTTGCTACCGCGACTTCAAGGGTGTGTACCACCTGGCTGACGACTACATCATTGTCTACACCGCCGGCCACGGTCATGAACGCACCGATGTGAAAATCATCGAGAAGCTGGACTCCGACGAAGCCCGCGCGCACCTGGGTGACGAGTACGACCGCTTTGTCGATCAGCTGGAACTGGTGCAGGGTGCCTGCCATGAGTTCAACCAGCAGGAATTCCTCGACGGTCAACTGACCCCGGTGTTCTTCGGGACTGCCCTGGGCAACTTTGGCGTCGACCACGTGCTCGACGCCGTTGTGAACTGGGCGCCGAAGCCTTTGGCCCGTGTCGCCAACGAGCGCACCGTGGAGCCTGTGGAAGAAAAATTCACCGGTTTCGTGTTCAAGATCCAGGCGAACATGGACCCCAAACACCGCGACCGCATCGCCTTCATGCGCATTTGCTCGGGCAAATACGAAAAAGGCATGAAGATGCGCCACGTGCGCACCGGCAAGGACGTACGCATCGGCGACGCTCTGACGTTCTTCTCCTCCGAGCGTGAGCAGCTGGAAGAGGCGTTTGCCGGCGACATCATCGGTTTGCACAACCACGGCACCATCCAGATCGGCGACACCTTCACCGAAGGCGAAGTGCTGGGCTTTACCGGTATCCCGCACTTTGCGCCGGAGTTGTTCCGCCGTGTGCGCCTGCGTGACCCGCTCAAATCCAAGCAACTGCGCCAGGGTTTGCAGCAGTTGGCGGAAGAGGGCGCCACGCAGGTGTTCTTCCCCGAGCGCAGCAACGACATCATCCTGGGCGCCGTGGGTGTGCTGCAGTTTGATGTGGTGGCCAGCCGCTTGAAGGAGGAATACAAGGTTGAGTGCTCTTATGAGCCGATCACCGTGTATTCCGCGCGCTGGATTGATTGCAGCGATAAGAAGAAGTTGGAAGAGTTCTCCAACAAGGCCGTGGAAAACCTCGCGGTGGATGGCGGTGGTCACCTGACCTACCTGGCGCCGACGCGGGTTAACCTGGCGTTGATGGAAGAGCGGTGGCCGGATGTGAAGTTTCGGGCTACTCGCGAGCATCATTAAGGTCTTGGGTTTGGGGCATATCCGTTATTTAGGTAACGGCGGCTTAGGGTTCCGCTCTTACAGCGGGTTACTTTTGGGGCTCTTTTCCAAAAGTGACCCGCCTTAAGGGCGGAACCCATATCAGCCACACCCCAAACAACGGATATGCCCCCAAACACTGGCAAAAACCCCACATCCGGTCTAGCGTTTCCCCATTCCCCACCCAAAAGGAAACCCTAGTGCGCCGCGCCAAACCCATCCTCCACCTGGCCCTGCTCGCCACCCTCGCGCTGTCCATCCCCCAGGCTGTAGCAGGCGCAGGCACCCCCCAGTGGAAAGACACCGGCCCCGTCACCAAGAAAAAACAGCAGGAAGTCAATTCCGGCAGCTGGAAACCGCAGGCCCAGCCCGCGCCGAAGGAAGATCAGGAAAACCCCTACAACGATGGCGAGGACAGTGAAACTTACGACGATGGCGAAACCTGAAGCCTGGCGCAAACCCCGCATCGGGGCTAGCGTCAACGCTGGCGGCGGTACGTCACTGCCGAGCTGATTGGACGGAATCAACCATGAGTATTTTTCAACGAGTCGTGCTGTTGATAAAAGTGCTGGTGCTGTTGTCGTTGGGGATGTCGACGGCCTGGGCGCACAACCCGGTGCAGGGCGGTGCCGCGCTGTCGGCGACGCACAGCGCGCCAGATTTGCAGCTGGCCAAGTCGGAGTCCGAAGGCGGTGACAAGGACCAGGGCGGCAGCAAGGATGACGATGACTCCACCACCAACGAGCCGGACAGCGACGACCCGGACGATGACGACGGCGACAGCCAAACGTAGGCCAAAGCCAAAAAAAAGCCCCTCCCGTCAGGCTGATGCGCAACTTGACGGGAGGGGCTGTGTAACGCGGTCAATGCCCTGGACTTATCCCCAGGGCATTTTTTGTGGCTGAACGCCTCAGGCCACAAACTGCTCCGCATAGTGGCAAGCCACTTGGCGGTTATCCAGCGGGCGCAACAGCGGTTCCTCGGTGCTGCAGCGTGCGGTCGCGTACGGGCAGCGCTTGTGGAATGCGCAGCCGGGTGGCGGGTTCAGCGGGTTGGGCAGCTCGCCGACGATCTTGATCTTCGGCTTGTTCGGGTCCGGATGGATGGTCGGGGTGGCCGACAGCAGCGCCTGGGTGTAGGGGTGCAGCGGGCGCGCATAGATGTCTTCCTTGGGACCGACTTCAACCGGGCGGCCGAGGTACATCACCATCACATCGTCGGCGACGTGTTGCACCACCGCGAGGTTGTGGGAGATGAACACGTAGGCCGTGTTGAACTCCTGCTGCAGGTCCATGAACAGGTTGAGAACCTGGGCCTGGATCGACACGTCCAGGGCAGAGGTCGGCTCATCCGCCACCAGTACTTTGGGTTGCAGCATCATGGCGCGGGCCAGGGCGATGCGCTGGCGCTGGCCGCCGGAGAACATGTGCGGGTAGCGCTGATAATGCTCGGGGCGCAGACCCACTTGCTTCATCATCGCCTGCACTTTTTCGCGGCGTTCGGCGGCGGACAGGTTGGTGTTGATCAGCAGCGGCTCGCCGAGCTGGTCACCGACTTTCTGCCGTGGGTTCAACGAGGCGTACGGGCTCTGGAACACCATCTGCACGTCTTTGCGCAGTTGCTTGCGCTGGGCCTTGTCGGCGCCGGCAACTTCCTGCCCGGCGATTTTCAAGGAGCCGGACGACGGCTCCTCAATCAGGGTCAGTGCACGCGCCAGGGTCGACTTGCCGCAACCCGACTCGCCTACAACCGCGAGGGTCTTGCCGGCTTCCAGCTCAAACGACACACCATTAAGTGCGCGTACCAGCGCATGGCCCTTGAACAGGCCACGGGAGACTTCGTAGTGACGGGTCAGGTCGCGGGCGGTAAGAACGACGGCCATTACGCCACCTCCTGGTTCAAGGGGTAGAAGCAGCGCGCGAGGCTGTTGGTTTTTGGATCAAGCCCAGGCCGTTGAGTGCGGCAGTTTTCCTGCACGTACGGGCAGCGCGGCGACAGCAGGCAACCTTGCGGGCGGTCGTAACGGCCCGGCACGATACCCGGCAGTGTGGCCAGGCGCGTGGCGCCCAGGCTGTGCTCGGGAATCGCCTTGAGCAGCGCTTCGCTGTAAGGGTGTGCCGGAATGTCGAACAGTTGCGGCACCTGGCCGACTTCCACCGCTTGGCCGGCGTACATCACGCAGACGCGCTGGGCGGTTTCCGCCACAACAGCCAAATCGTGGGTGATCAGCACCAGGCCCATGTTCTGTTCTTTCTGCAGGGCCAGCAGCAGCTCCATGATCTGCGCCTGGATGGTTACGTCCAACGCAGTGGTCGGTTCATCCGCGATCAGCAGTTTCGGCTCGCCGGCAATTGCCATGGCGATAGCCACACGCTGGCTCATACCGCCGGACAGCTGGTGCGGGTAGGCGTCCATACGGCTGGCAGCGCCCGGGATTTCAACCTTTTCGAGCAGCTCGATGGCACGCTTGCGCGCTTGCTTGCCGGACATTTTCAGGTGCAGGCGCAGTACTTCTTCGATCTGGAAACCCACGGTGTAGCTGGGGTTCAGCGCGGTCATCGGATCCTGGAACACCATTGCCAGGTCTTTGCCGACGATCTGGCGACGCTGGCGGTTGCTCAGCTTGAGCATGTCCTTGCCGTCGAAGTTCAGCGCATCGGCGGTGACGATGCCGGGGTGCTCGATCAGGCCCATCAGCGCCATCATGGTCACGGATTTACCCGAGCCCGACTCGCCAACGATCGCCAGTACTTCGCCTTTGTCGACGGAAATGTCGAGGCCATCGACCACCGGCACGGCGGTCTTGTCGCCGAAGCGCACATTGAGATTCTTGATTTCTAACAGTGACATGGGAATCTCCTCAGGCGGCGTTCTTGAGTTTCGGGTCCAGCGCATCGCGCAGGCCGTCACCCATCAAGTTGATTGCCAGCACGCTGAGCAAAATGGTCAAACCAGGCAAGCTCACCACCCACCAGGCGCGTTCGATGTAGTCACGGGCCGAAGCCAGCATGGTGCCCCACTCCGGGGTTGGCGGTTGTACGCCAAGGCCGAGGAAGCCCAGGGCCGCGGCATCGAGGATCGCCGAAGAGAAACTCAGGGTGGCCTGTACGATCAGCGGCGCCATGCAGTTGGGCAGCACGGTGATGAACATCAGGCGTGGCAGGCCGGCGCCGGCGAGGCGGGCGGCGGTCACGTAGTCACGGTTCAGCTCGCCCATCACCGCCGCGCGGGTCAGACGCACGTAGGACGGCAGCGAGACGATAGCGATGGCGATCACGGTGTTGATCAGGCCAGGGCCGAGGATCGCGACAATGGCCACAGCCAGCAGCAGCGACGGCAGGGCCAGCATGATGTCCATCAAACGCATGATGGTCGGGCCGAGCAGGCGTGGGAAGAACCCGGCGAACAGGCCCAGCAGGATGCCCGGGATCAGCGACATCACCACCGACGACAAGCCGATCAGCAAGGACAGGCGCGAACCCTGGATCAGGCGCGAGAGCAGGTCACGGCCCAGTTCATCGGTGCCGAGCAGGAACTGGATCTGCCCGCCTTCCAGCCACGACGGCGGGGTGAGCAGGAAGTCGCGGTATTGCTCGCTGGGGTTATGCGGTGCAACCCACGGGGCGAAGATCGCGCAGAACACGATCAGCACCATGAAGGCCAGGCCGGCAACCGCGCCTTTGTTCTTGGAGAAGGCTTGCCAGAATTCTTTGTACGGGGACGGGTACAGCAGGCTTTGATCGACTGCTGACACTTGAGTAGGTGTGGTCATGGTCTTGATCTCAGCGCTGGTGACGGATGCGTGGGTTGGCGAAGCCGTAGAGGATGTCCACCACGAAGTTCACCAGGATCACCAGGCAGGCGATCAGCAGGATGCCGTTTTGCACCACCGGGTAGTCCCGCGCGCCAATGGCTTCGATCAGCCATTTGCCGATGCCGGGCCACGAGAAGATGGTTTCGGTCAGCACTGCACCGGCCAACAGGGTGCCGACTTGCAGGCCGACCACGGTGAGTACCGGGATCAGCGCGTTGCGCAGGCCGTGCACGAACACCACGCGCGCCGGCGACAGGCCTTTGGCCTTGGCGGTGCGGATGTAGTCTTCGCGTAGCACTTCGAGCATGGATGAACGGGTCATCCGCGCAATCACCGCCAACGGGATGGTGCCGAGCACGATGGCCGGCAGGATCAGGTGGTGCAGGGCGTCGAAGAAGGCGTCCGGCTCGTCAGCCAGCAGCGTGTCGATGAGCATGAAACCGGTGCGCGGCTCGATGTCGTAGAGCAGGTCGATCCGCCCGGAAACCGGGGTCCAGCCCAGGCTGACCGAGAAGAACATGATCAGGATCAGGCCCCACCAGAAGATCGGCATCGAATACCCCGCGAGGGAGATGCCCATCACCCCGTGGTCGAACAGCGATCCTCGCTTGAGTGCCGCGATCACCCCGGCCAGCAGGCCCAGGATACCGGCGAACAACAGGGCGGCCATGGACAATTCCAGGGTCGCCGGGAAGAGGGCGGTGAATTCGGTCCACACGCTGGTGCGTGTGCGCAGCGATTCGCCAAGGTCGCCTTGGGCGAGCTTGCCGACATAGTCCAGGTATTGCGCATACAGCGGCTTGTTAAGGCCAAGGCGTTCCATTGCCTGTGCGTGCATCTCGGGGTCGACGCGCCGCTCGCCCATCATGACTTCGACGGGGTCGCCAGGGATCATGCGAATCAACGCAAACGTGAGCAACGTGATGCCGAAAAACGTGGGGATCAATAACCCCAATCGGCGGGCAATAAAACTAAACATCTTGTTGTGTACCTCAATCAGCCGGTTAGGCAGGTTCGGCACCCCCCTGGTGGGCGGTGCCGAGCGTTTCTCTTATTTACTTCACCTGTGTGGTGGCGAAGTTATTTGTACCTAGAGGGCTTTGGGTGAAGCCTTCTACGTTTTTGCGCATGGCCGTGAACAGTTTCGGGTAAGCCATGGGAAGCCATGGTTGGTCCTTGTCGAAAACGTCCTGTGCTTGTTCATAGAGTGCAGCGCGCTGGGCGGGTTCAGCGATGGCGCGCGCTTTGTCGATCAAGTCCTGAAACTCTTTGTTACACCAGCGCGCGTAGTTTTCGCCGTTTTTGGCGGCATCGCAACTCAGGTTCGGCGTGAGGAAGTTATCCGGGTCGCCGTTATCGCCGACCCAGCCAGCCGAAACCATGTCGTGCTCGCCGTTTTTGGCACGCTTGAGCATCTCGCCCCATTCCATGACCTTGATGTTGACCTTAAGGCCAATCTGCGCCAAATCCGCCTGCATGCGCTGGGCGCCGAGCATCGGGTTGGGGTTGGTCGGGCCACCGCCGTTACGGGTGAACAGGGTGAACTCGGTGCCTTCCGGCACGCCGGCTTCCTTGAGCAGGGCGCGGGCCTTGTCCAGGTCACGCGGCGGGTTTTTCAGTTTGTCGCTGAAACCCAGCAAGGTCGGAGGATACGGGCCGGTACCCACCACCGCGTTGCCTTTGCCGAACAGGGCTTCGGTATAACCGGCCTTGTCGAACGCGATGTTGATCGCGTGACGCACCCGCGCATCGCTCATGTATTTGTGGGTGGTGTTCAGCGCGGTGTAACTGGTGGTCATCGCCGCCAGCTCATCGACTTTCAGGTTTGGGTCTTTCTTGATGCTTGGAATGTCATCCGGCTTGGGGAACAGCGCGATCTGGCATTCGTTGGCCTTGAGCTTCTGCAGGCGCACGTTGTTGTCGGTGCTGATCGCCAGGATCAGCGGGTCGACGGCCGGTTTGCCGCGGAAGTAGTCCGGGTTGGCCTTGAAGCGCGCCTGGGCGTCTTTTTGATAGCGGGTGAAGATGAACGGGCCAGTGCCGATGGGCTTGGCGTTGAGGTCTTCGGTCTTGCCGGATTTGAGCAACTGGTCGGCGTATTCCTTCGAATGGATTGAAGAGAATGCCATGCCCAGGTCGGCGAGGAACGGTGCTTCGGGGCGGGTCAGGGTAAAGACGACAGTGTGATCGTCGGTCTTTTCCACGCTCTTTAGCAGTTCCTTGAAGCCCATGCTTTCAAAGTACGGGTAGCCCACGAGGGACTTGTTATGCCACGGGTGATTCGGGTCCAGCTGGCGCTGGAAGCTCCAGAGCACGTCGTCGGCATTCAGGTTGCGCGTGGGTTTGAAGTAGTCGGTGGTGTGGAACTTGATGTCGTCACGCAGGTGGAACGTGTAGGTCAGGCCATCGGCGCTGATCTCGGGCAGGTCTTTGGCCAGCGCGGGGATCACTTCGGTGGTGCCGGGCTTGAAGTCCACCAGGCGGTTGAACATGGTTTCCGCGGCGGCGTCAGCGGTAACGGCCGTGGTGTACAGGACCGGATCGAAACCCTCCGGGCTGGCTTCGGTGCAGACCACCAGCGGTTTGGCCGAAATGCCCACGGCCACGCTCAACAGGGCGGCAGCGATGGCGGCTTGTAGCGGAAGCATTTTCATTCAGAGCCCTCTGCAATCGATGGGACCAGACAAGCGTAGACGCCGGGCTCGTCCTGAGCCCGGCGTTTACCTGGTGCTAATTAAAGAATGTTGAACGGGATGGTGGTGACCAGACGGAACTCTTTGATGTTGCCGTCAGCCTGTTCGGAGCTGGCGCGGTGAGTCACGTAGGTTGCACGGATGGTGGTGGCCTTGAGTGGGCCGCTCTGAATGGCGTACGACGAACCCACACCGTATTCCTGGTGTTTCTCGCCGTCCATCAGGCGCAGGTCGCTGCGCGAATCACCGGCGGTGCCGTAGGCAGTACCGTTGTAGTGAGTACCGTCGATGCCCCAGCCGCGAGCCGAGTAAACGTTGAACTTCAGGCCTGGCACGCCGTATTCGGCCATGTTGATGCCGTAGGCGATCTGGAAGGACTTCTCGTTCGGGCTGTTGAAGTCCGAAGTCAAGGAGTTGGCCAGGTAGATGCCGTTGGTTTCGTGCAGGTAGTCGAAGTACTCGTTACCGTTAACGGCCTGGTACGAGAAGGTCAGGCTGTGGGCCTGGTGAGTCAGTCCCAGGGACAACGAGTACGTGTCGTTGTCGATGTTGCCCATCTTCTTGCTGCCGGTGTCGGTGGTCTTGTAGTAGTTCAGGCCGGTGGTCAGTGCCAGGGTCTGAGCATCACCCAGTTCGTGGGTAGCGCCGAAGTAGTACTGGTTCCAGAAGTCTTCAACGTTGGCGGCGAAGAGGCTGGTTTTCAGGCTCTTGAACGGCTGATAGTTGAAGCCCAGGGTCTTGACCTTGTCGGTTTCCTGGCCATTGCCGTATTCAGAGCGGAATTTCGACAGGCTCTGCTCGGTACGTGGCGAAACGCGGTCGAAGATACCGCCCTGGAAGGACAGGTTGCTCAGCTCTTCACTGTTGAAGCTCACACCTTCGAAGCTCGACGGCAGGGCGCGGTTACCGATGGTGTCGATGATACCGGTGCTGAAGTTCTGGCGACCTGCGGTCAAGGTGGTGTTGGAGACACGGAACTTGACGTTGGCCAGGCCCAGCTTGCTCCACTGGCCTACGGCGTCGCCGAAGGAGTGAGCGAGGGTACGGTTGGAACCACCGGCGATGTCTTTCTGGTCGCGGTCGAGCGCGATGTAGTTGTAAGCAGCAACTTCAGTGCTGACGCCAACTGTGCCTTGGGTGAAGCCCGAGGTGTAGTTGAGGATGGTGCCTTGAGCCCAGTTATAGCGACGCGAAACTCGGGTCGTTACGTCATTGGCTTTGTCGGCTTCGCTTTTGTAGTAGCCGAACTTCTGGCCACGAAATTTCATTTCGTTGGAGTACCAGTTACGCGTGGTACCGCCCAGGCTTTGACCGTCGATAAAGCCTTTGGCCTCGCTTTGGGCGCTGGAGCCGGCCAGTGTGGTAGGAACGAATTCCTGGCTGGCGGGTTCAGCGTAGGCGGTGGCCGTGATGCTGCTGATGGCCAGGGCCAGAAGCGCTTTGCTGCTCAGTTTCATGGGTGAAGCTCCTTTGGTTCTCTTTTTTAATGCCGGTCTTTTTTGGTGATCCGACTATTTGGGTGTGTAACTCTTTCAAGCTATTGCAAACGTTTGCCGTGGGAAATTTCCCAACAAAAGGCTGCACGTTTGCCGGAGAGCGACTTTCGCTCTCCGCGCATCCGGTTATTTTCTTATGGGGTAATGCTGACGCCCGAGAACACGTTGCGGCCGAAGGGGCTCACTTTGAAGCCTTCGACTTTGGCGCTTAACGGCTGGTTGACCGTCGAGTGGGCGACTGGCGTGATCGGCACCTGCGCTTTAAGCAGTTGCTGCGCCTGTTTGTACAGAACAGTCCGTTGTTCGCGGTCGGTGACGACCTTGGCTTGCTTGATCAGCTTGTCGTAGGCCGGGTCGCACCACATGGAGTAGTTGTTCCCGCCAATGGCGTCGCAGCTGTAGAGGGTGCCCAGCCAGTTGTCCGGGTCCCCATTGTCGCCAGTCCAGCCGATCAGGCTGATATCGTGCTCACCGTTCTTGGTGCGCTTGATGTATTCGCCCCACTCGTAGCTGACGATCTTGACCTTGAGGCCGATCTTGGCCCAGTCGCTTTGCAGCATCTCGGCCATCAGCTTGGCGTTGGGGTTGTACGGGCGTTGTACCGGCATCGCCCACAGGGTGATTTCGGTACCTTCCTTCACGCCGGCGGCCTTGAGCAGTTCCTTGGCTTTTTCCGGGTTGTAGGCGGCGTCCTTGATGCTGTCGTCGTAGGACCACTGCGTCGGCGGCATGGCGTTGACCGCCAGTTGCCCCGCGCCCTGGTACACGGCGTTCAAAATGCTCTGCTTGTTCACCGCCATGTCCAGCGCCTGGCGCACTTCGAGCTGGTCGAAGGGCTTGTGGCGCACGTTGTAGGCGATATAGCCGAGGTTGAAGCCCGGCTTGGTCAGCAGTTGCAGGTTCGGATCGGCCTTCAGCGCTTCCACGTCAGCCGGGCGCGGGTGCAGGGTGACCTGGCATTCGCCGGCCTTGAGTTTCTGCACGCGCACCGAGGCGTCAGTGTTGATCGCGAAGATCAACTGGTCCAGCTGGACCTTGCTCGGGTCCCAGTACTGTTTGTTGGCCACATAGCGGATCTGCGAATCTTTCTGATAGCGCTGGAACACGAACGGGCCAGTGCCGATCGGCTTCTGGTTGATGTCGCTGGGCTTGCCGTCCTTGAGCAATTGCTCGGCGTATTCGGCCGAGAGGATGGCGGCAAAGCTCATGGCGATGTTCTGCACGAACGCGGCGTCTACCGAGTTCAGGGTCATCACCACGGTGTGCGGGTCGGTTTTCTCGACCTTGGCAATGTTCTTGTTCAGGCTCATCCCGTTGAAGTACGGAAACTCGGTGGGGTAGGCCTTGCGAAACGGATGGTCGGGGTCAAGCATGCGGTTGAAGGTGAACAGCACGTCGTCGGCGTTGAAATCCCGCGTCGGCTTGAATTCCTTGTTGCTGTGGAATTTCACCCCTTCACGCAGGTGAAAGGTGTAGGTCAGGCCGTCTTCGGAAATATCCCACTTGGTTGCCAGCCCAGGCACCACATTGGTCGCGCCTTTTTCAAACTCCACCAGGCGGTTGTACAGCGGCTCGGCCGCGTCGTTATCCGTGGCGGTGGTGTATTGCGCGGTGTCAAAACCCGCCGGGCTGCCTTCGGAGCAGAACACCAGGCTCTTCTTGTCGGCGGCCTGGCCCATCGTGGCCACAGCCAGCAGGCTGGTGCCAAAAATTGCGGATAGAACGGTGGTATGGCGCATGACGATCCCGATCCTTGTTTGTAGTTGTCATCAGTGAGCAATCAGCCTGGCGTTCGGCCAGGCAGACATCACTGATCCCACACACAGCAAGTGCCTTTCCCAGGTTGACGCTTCTGCTGTCCTACGACGGTATGGGTCGTGGACTTCGCAGTAAATGCGCCAAAACGGACTGACCTTGTAGGCAACAGATTCACATGTCGCGGTCCGCTTCTGTAGGACGAAGCGACTACGGATGTGATCGGTTTCCTGGGGTCCAGGCGAATGCAATAACGGCGACGTTTATGAAACGTCGCCGTTACTGATCCTTACTTGCCGCTTACGCTCACGCCATAGAAGGAGTTCAGGCCAAACGGGCTGATCTTGAAGTCCTGTACGGTGTTGCGCATGGGTTGATACACCGTCGAGTGCGCGATAGGTGTCATCGGGACTGCATCTTTGAGGATATGTTGCGCCTGCTTGTACAGCTCGGTGCGTTTGGCGACATCCGATGTGGCCTTGGCTTCTTTCACGATGCCGTCGAATTTCTTGTCGCACCATTTGGAGAAGTTGTTACCAGCCAGCGAGTCGCAGCCGAACAGCACGTTCAGCCAGTTGTCCGGGTCACCATTGTCGCCGCTCCAGCCAATGATCATGGCCTGGTTCTCGCCGCCTTTGGAACGCTTGATGTACTCGCCCCACTCATAGCTGGTGATCTTGACCTTGAGGCCGATCTTGGACCAGTCGTTTTGCAGCATCTCGGCCATCAGCTTGGCGTTCGGGTTGTACGGACGCTGAACCGGCATGGCCCACAGCACGATTTCGGTACCTTCCTTGACGCCGGCTTCCTTGAGCAGCGCCTTGGCTTTCTCAGGGTCGAACTTGGCATCCTTGATGGTGGTGTCATACGACCATTGGGTCGGCGGCATGGCGTTGACGGCCAATTGGCCCGCGCCCTGGTACACGGAGTCGATGATCTGCTGCTTGTTGACCGACATGTCCAAAGCCTGACGCACGCGGATATCAGCCAACGGGTTTGGCTGATCGCTGCCCTTGACCTTGTCCATCACGTTGTAGGCGATGTAGCCCAGGTTGAAACCGGCCTGGTTCGGCAGTTTCAGGTCCTTGTCTTCGCCCAGCGCCTTGAGGTCGGCCGGACGTGGGAACAGGGTGACCTGGCATTCGTTTTTCTTCAGCTTCTGGATACGCACCGACGGGTCGGTGGTGATGGCGAAGATCAGGTTGTCGATCTTCACGTCTTCAGGTTTCCAGTAGTCCTTGTTGCCGGTGTAACGGATGTTCGAGTCTTTCTGGTAGCTCTTGAACACGAACGGGCCAGTACCGATCGGCTTCTGGTTGATGTCGGCGGCTTTGCCTTCCTTCAACAGTTGCGCGGCGTATTCGGCGGACTGGATCGACGCGAAGCTCATCGCCAGGTTCTGGATGAAAGCGGCGTCCACGGTGCCAAGGGTGAACTTGACGGTGTGGTCATCGACTTTCTCGATGTTCTTGATGTTGGTGTCCATCCCCATGTCCGTGAAGTACGGGAACTCGGTGGGGTAGGCTTTGCGGAACGGGTCGTCCTTGTTGATCATGCGGTTGAACGTGAACAGCACGTCATCGGCATTGAAGGTACGGGTCGGCTTGAAGTACGCGGTGGTGTGGAACTTGACGCCGTCGCGCAGGTGGAAAGTGTACGTCAGGCCATCCGGGGACACGTCCCAGTTGGTGGCCAGCCCAGGAATCACAGCGGTGCCGCCGCGTTCGAACTGGGTCAGACGGTTGAACATGGTTTCGGCCGAGGCATCGAAGTCTGTTCCGGTGGTGTACTGGCCTGGGTCAAAACCAGCCGGGCTCCCTTCGGAGCAGAACACCAGGTTACTCGCCGCTTGGGCGAATGGGGCGGCGGCCATAAGGCCAGCACTCACTAATAACGGAAGGACTGCGTGTTTGAACATGTTGGCCTCATGATTTGTTGTCATTTTTGGTGGTGAGGGCGACCTCGTGAGTCGGCCTGCGGATACTTATGCAGGCGCCATACCCATTGCAAGATGTTGAACCGTTGCAATAGGCAAACAGTGGTACGAACGTACAGGAATGTCGCAATTATGAAAGTTTCTACATAAATGGACCGATTTCGAGGGTTTTTTCGGTGCAGGAGGCGCACCAAGAAAGCCCAACCGAGGCGTCTAGCGCACTCGGTTGGGGCGTCGCTGTTACTTATCTAGACCCACGCCATAGAAGGGCGTCAGGCCAAACGGGCTGATCTTGAAGTCGGTGACTTCCTTGCGCAACGGTTGGAAAACCGTCGAGTTCGCAATAGGCGTTATAGGCACTTGTTCCTTAAGGATTTTTTGTGCCTGCTGATACCACTTGATGCGCTGCTCGCGGTCATTGCTGACCTTGGCCTGTTGCACCAGCTTGTCGTAGGCCGGGTTACACCATTTGGCGTAGTTGCTGCCCTTGACCGCAGCACAACTGTAGAGCACGCCGAGCCAGTTATCCGGGTCGCCGTTATCGCCGGTCCAGCCATAAATCATCGCGTCGTGCTCGCCATTTTTGGCGCGCTTGATGTACTCGCCCCACTCATAGCTGACGATGTTGGCCTTGATGCCGATTTTTTCCCAATCCTGCTGGATCATTTGCGCCGACATCCGCGCATTCGGGTTGGACGCGCGCTGGACCGTCATGGCCCACAAGTTGATGGTGGTACCGGGTGCAACCCCTGCTTCTTTTAGTAGCGCCTTTGCCTTGGCCGGGTCATGCGGCGCGTCCTTGATCGACGGGTCATAAGACCACTGCGCCGGTGGCAACGCGTTCTGCGCCAATTGCCCGGCGCTCTGGTACACGGCCTTGATGATCGCCGGTTTATCGATGGCCATGTCCAGGGCCTGGCGTACCTTGAGCTGGTCCAGCGGCGGGTGTGTCACGTTGTAGGCCAGGAAGCCCAGGTTGAAGCCGGCCTGCTGCAGCACGCGCAGGTTGGGGTCTTGCTTCATGACTTCGATGTCGGCCGGGCGCGGGTAGCCGCTGACCTGGCATTCGCCGGCCTTGAGTTTCTGCAGGCGCGAGGCGGCATCCGGGGTGATGGCGAACACCAGGTTGTCGAGCTTCACGTCTTCGGGCTTCCAGTACTGTTTATTCGCCACGTAGCGGATCTGCGAGTCTTTCTGGTAGCGCTTGAACACAAACGGCCCGGTGCCCACCGGCTTCTGGTTGATGTCTTCGGCCTTGCCTTCCTTGAGCAACTGGTCGGCATATTCGGCGGATTGCACCGAGGCGAAGCTCATGGCCAGGTTCTGCACGAAGGAGGCATCGACGTTGTTCAGGCTGAATTGCACGGTGTGCTCGTCGAGTTTGTCGACGCTTTTGATCGTGGTGTTCAAGCCCATGTCGGTGAAGTACGGCGACTCGGAAGGGTAGGCCTTGCGAAACGGGCTGTCGGCATCCAGCAGGCGATTGAAGGTGAACAGCACGTCGTCGGCGTTGAAGTCGCGGGTCGGCGTGAAGAAATCGGTGGTGTGAAACTTGACCCCGTCCCGCAGGTGGAAGGTATAGGTCAGGCCGTCTTTGGAGACTTCCCAGCGTGTTGCCAGGCCGGGTTCGACCTCGGTGCCGCCGCGCTTGAACTGGGTCAGGCGATTGAACACGGTTTCGGCCGAGGCATCAAAATCGGTGCCGCTGGTGTACTGGCTGGGGTCGAAACCGGCGGGGCTGGCTTCGGAGCAGTAGACCAGGGTGGTGGCCGCCTGGGCCATTGGCATAAACGCCAGCAGGCCGGCGGCGAGGAGTAGCGGTTTGAAGGCGATTCTGTCCATGGAGACCCCTGAAATGGCAGGTATAAATGCTGCCCAAACGAAAACGGCGGTCACCGAGGTTACCGCCGTTCAGGTGTGTCAGGTAGGGGGTTACTGCATTTGCACTTCGACCACCCCGTCGGCGCTCATGGTCACCTGGCTGGTGCCGGCTTCCACTTCCGGCGTCGGCGCCGAATCCATCATGGCGGCTTTCATCATCATTCCACCGCGCGCGTACGGCTGTGGATAACCGTTGGTGTTGAAGTTCAGGTTGACGATCTTGTAGCCCTTGCCGCCCAGCGCGTCGGTCGCCAGTTGTGCGCGGGCCTTGAATGCGGCGACGGCGTCCTTGAGCAATGCATCTTCGCTGGCCTTGCGGGTATTGTCGGCGATGGCGAAGTCCATGCTGTCCATTTTCAGGGTGTTGAGCAGTTCGCCGGTGAGCTTGGACAGGGCCGGGAAGTCGGCACTTTCCAGGCGCAGTTCGGCGCGTTCACGCCAGCCGGTGATCTTCTGGTTCTTGTTGTCGTAGATCGGGTAGCTGTTGCGGCTGCCCTGGCGCAGGGTCACGGCTTTGACTTCGCGGGCCTGGCCGAGGGCGGTATTCAGGGTGGTGGTGATTTCGGCGGCAAGCTTGGCCGGGTCGGCATTTTGCGACTCGGTATAAAGGGTGACGATCATCTTGTCGCGGGCCACTTCCTGGCTGACTTCGGCACGCAGGGAAATCTGGTTGTAATGCAGCTCATCGGCGGCCATCGCCGGAAGGCTGGCCAGGGCGCTGGCGCTGAGGGTGAGAACGGCTGCACTGCGAGTGAAACGAGACATGGAAGCTCCTTGGGATGTTCGTGTTCGGTATGACTGTAGACGGTGGCATCGGGTTCTTCGGGTTTACACATTCGCTACAAGTTGGGCGAGTGCCGACGAACGGTCGCTTGCCCGGCCTGCGGCAAAGAGCCACACACGCCGTGTCAGCGTGTCTGCTTCGTTTATACTCCTGCCGATCCGCCTGCAGCGCTCACCGGGAGAGCTCATGCTCGCCGCCGTAAAACTGACTTCCGCCACCCGCCAGAACCTTTGGCGATTGACGTTTATTCGTACCCTGGTACTGGCCGCACAGGCCGGCTCCGTCGGGCTCGCGTATTGGTTCGACCTGTTGCCGCTGCCCTGGCTGCAACTGGGCGTGACCCTCGGTTTTTCCATCGTGCTGTGTGTGTTCACCGCCATCCGGTTGCGCACCACCTGGCCGGTAACCGAGCTGGAATACGCCCTGCAACTGGCCTGCGACCTGTTTATCCACAGTGTGTTGCTGTATTTCTCCGGTGGTTCCACCAACCCGTTCGTTTCCTATTACCTGGTGCCCCTGACCATCGCCGCGGTGACCTTGCCTTGGCGCTACTCGGTGGCGCTGTCGGGTATCGCGCTGGCCTTGTACACCCTGTTGCTGGCGCGCTTCTATCCGTTGCAAACCTTCCCGATCGCCCGGGAAAACCTGCAGATCTACGGGATGTGGCTGAGCTTTGCGCTGTCCGCCGCAGTCATCACCTTTTTTGCCGCACGCATGGCCGAAGAGTTGCGCCGCCAGGAAGAGTTGCGCGCCATTCGCCGTGAAGAAGGCCTGCGCGATCAACAACTCCTGGCCGTCGCCACCCAGGCCGCCGGCGCCGCCCATGAGCTGGGCACGCCCTTGGCGACCATGAGCGTGCTGCTCAACGAAATGACCCAGGACCATCACGACCCTGCGCTGCAGGAAGACCTCGGCGTGCTGCGCGAGCAGGTCAAGCAGTGCAAACAGACCTTGCAGCAACTGGTGCGCGCCGCCGAAGCCAATCGCCGCCTGGCGGTAGAGATGCAGGACGTGACCCAGTGGCTCGACGAAGCCTTGAACCGCTGGCACCTGATGCGCCCCGAGGCCAGTTACCGCTTCAACCTGCTCGGCCAGGGCACGGTGCCGCGCATGGCGCCGCCGCCCGACCTGACCCAGGCGCTGCTCAACCTGCTGAACAACGCTGCTGACGCCTGCCCCGAAGGCCTGGGCGTGCAGCTGGACTGGGACGCGGAAGACGTGACCATCAGCATTCGCGACCACGGCGCGGGCGTGCCGCTGGCCATTGCCGAACAGATCGGCAAACCCTTCTTTACCACCAAGGGCAAAGGCTTCGGCCTCGGCCTGTTTTTGAGCAAGGCCAGCGTGACCCGCGCGGGCGGCTCAGTGAAGCTCTATAGTCATGAGGAAGGCGGCACGCTCACCGAGCTGCGCCTGCCCCGTGTCGCACGAGGAGATATCGATGACTGACGAGATCCAAGTCGAAGGCGAAGAACTGCCGCACCTGCTGCTGGTAGATGACGACGCCACCTTTACTCGCGTGATGGCGCGCGCCATGAGCCGTCGCGGTTTCCGCGTAAGCACCGCAGGTTCAGCCGAAGAAGGCCTGACCATCGCCCAGGCCGACCTGCCGGACTACGCCGCGCTCGACCTGAAAATGGACGGCGACTCCGGCCTGGTGCTGCTGCCCAAGCTGCTGGAACTCGACCCGGAAATGCGCGTGGTGATCCTCACCGGTTACTCCAGCATCGCCACCGCCGTCGAGGCCATCAAGCGCGGCGCCTGCAACTACCTGTGCAAACCGGCGGACGCCGACGACGTGCTGGCCGCCTTGCTCTCCGAGCACGCCGATCTCGACACCCTGGTGCCGGAAAACCCGATGTCGGTGGACCGCCTGCAGTGGGAACACATCCAGCGCGTGCTCACCGAGCACGAAGGCAACATCTCCGCCACCGCCCGTGCCCTCGGCATGCACCGCCGTACTTTGCAGCGCAAGTTGCAGAAGCGCCCGGTACGGCGCTGAACCTCGGCTGAACAACCCGCTTCAGGCCGCACGGAGCGCTGAACCGATCGTCTATGATCGGTTCAAACGCCTGTCACATTTTCTTACAGAGCCTGAACGATGAATCAGAACGCTGAGTACTCCGCGGTCAATGATGCGGTGCGTGGGCAATTCTTTCGCCGCACCTGGGCGATGATCACGCCCTATTGGCGCAGTGAAGAGAAGGGCAAGGCCTGGCTGCTGCTGGCGGCGGTGATCGCGCTGTCGCTGTTCAGCGTGGCGATTTCGGTGTGGATCAACCACTGGTACAAAGACTTCTACAACGCCCTGGAAAAGAAGGACACGGCCGCCTTCTGGCAACTGATCGGCTATTTCGGCGGGATCGCCGCCGTGGCGATCCTGGGCGCGGTGTACCGTCTGTACCTGACCCAGATGCTGACCATCCGCTGGCGCGCCTGGCTCACCGAGAAGCACTTCGCGCGCTGGCTCGCGCACAAGAACTACTACCAGCTGGAGCAGGGCGGCTACACCGATAACCCGGACCAGCGCATTTCCGAAGACCTCAACAACTTCACCTCCAGCACCTTGAGCCTCGGCCTGGGGTTGCTGCGCAACGTGGTCAGCCTGGTGTCGTTCTCGATCATCCTGTGGGGCGTGTCGGGCAGCATAGAAGTGTTCGGCATCACCATCCCCGGCTACATGTTCTGGTGCGCATTGCTGTATGCGGCGGTGGGCAGTTGGCTGACGCACCTGATCGGCCGTCGCCTGATCGGGCTCAGCAACCGACAACAACGTTTTGAAGCAGACCTGCGTTTCTCCATGGTGCGCGTGCGCGAGAACGCCGAGAGCATCGCCCTGTACAACGGCGAGCCGAATGAGAACCAGCGCCTCAGCGCACGCTTCGCCAAGGTCTGGCACAACTTTTGGGACATCATGAAAGTGTCCAAACGCCTGACCTTCTTTACCGCCGGCTACAGCCAGATCGCAATCATCTTCCCGTTTATCGTCGCAGCGCCGCGTTACTTCACCGGCAAGATCGAGCTGGGCGAGCTGATGCAAATCAACTCGGCGTTCGGCAACGTACAAGAGAACTTCAGCTGGTTTATCGACGCGTACTCGGAGCTGGCGTCGTGGCGGGCCACCAGTGATCGTCTGCTGAGCTTCCACCAGGCCATGAGCGAGAACGAACAGCGCCCACCGGCGATTGATGTGCGCGCCGAAGGCGAACGCCTGGTGGTGCAGAACCTGGGCATGGACCTGGCCGACGGCCGCCACTTGCTCACCGATGCCGACATGACAGTTGAGCCGGGCCAGCGCCTGATGCTCAGCGGCCGTTCCGGCAGCGGCAAGTCGACCTTGCTGCGTGCCATGGGCCACCTGTGGCCGACGGGGCATGGCAACATCCGCCTGCCGGCCGCGCGATACCTGTTCCTGCCGCAGAAGCCTTACCTGCCGATTGGCACGTTGAAGGCGGTGTTGAGTTATCCACAGGACGACAGCGTTTACTCACCGGAACGTTATGCACAGGTCCTGGAAACCTGCCGCCTGCCGCATCTGGTCGCGCGCCTGGACGAGGCCAACCACTGGCAGCGCATGCTCTCGCCCGGTGAGCAACAGCGCCTGGCGTTCGCCCGCGCGTTGTTGTTCGCGCCGCAATGGCTGTACATGGACGAAGCCACTTCGGCGATGGATGAAGAGGACGAGGCGACGTTGTACCAGGCGTTGATCGATGAGTTGCCGGGGTTGAGCATTGTCAGTGTCGGGCACCGCAGCAGCCTCAAGCGCTTCCATGGGCGGCATGTGCGGATTGAGGGTGGGCTGTTGCAGGAACAACCCGTGGCCTAAGGCCTGACTCGATCAATGTGGGAGGGGGCTTGCCCCCGATAGCGGTCTGTCAGTTAAAGATATGTTCACTGACCCACTGCCATCGGGGGCAAGTCGAATCGTCGCACCGCCCCTCCCACATTTGACCTCATTGTTCCGGCTAGTGAGCACGCACAAAAAAGCCCGGCTGATCATCGATCAGCCGGGCTTTTTGTGCTTGAAGAGAACTTACTTCTTCAAGCCGTAATGCTCATCCAGCATGCCCGGGGCGTTCGGCGTTTTTGGCGCGTAGTCCCGTGGCGGCTCCTGGTTTTCCCGGGGTGGGGTCAGGCGCTCGCGTGGAGCTTGCGGTGCATCGGAATGCAGCGCGGCCAGCAGACGCTGGCGGGTAATGTCGTCGAGGGCCAGGCGGTTAGCGCCATCGGCGAGATGATCCTGTACTTCCTGGTAGCTCTGGGTGAGCTTCTTGACCAGGGTCGCGGTGCTGTTGAAGTGGGTAACAACCTCGTTCTGATAACTGTCAAAACGTTCCTGAATGTCATCCAACTGACGCTGCGTGCGGTTAGGCGCGGCATTCGGCAGCAAGCGAGCAACCAGGAAACCAATGGCGACACCGGCAACCAGGGCAAGAGTCGGCAACAACCAAACTAAGAGCGAGTGTTCCACGAGTCCTTCCTCTATAAACGGCTTTGCTTTACGTTAACGGCTCGGACCTGCGCTGTATACCGCGATTAAGCTCGCAATGATGCCATGCACAGACTTTTAGCTAGACGAGTCGACCCTTTGAGAGGTCACGGAGTTCATTCCTTGCTCATGCGTGAAACCCCCGTTTTGATCGATGGCCCGGTGGGCCAATTGGAAGCCTTGTACCTGGATCACCCCGAGCCACGTGGCCTGGCGCTGATCTGCCACCCTAACCCGGTGCAGGGCGGGACCATGCTCAATAAAGTCGTTTCGACCCTGCAACGCACCGCCCGCGATGCCGGTTTGATTACTTTGCGTTTCAATTACCGTGGCGTCGGCGCAAGTGCCGGCATTCACGACATGGCCACCGGTGAAGTGGACGATGCCGAAGCGGCCGCCACCTGGCTGCGGGAAAAACACCCCGACCTGCCGATCACCCTGCTCGGGTTTTCGTTCGGTGGTTATGTTGCAGCCAGTCTCGGCGGCCGCCTGGAAGCCAAAGGTGAAAAGCTCGCGCACCTGTTCATGGTCGCCGCCGCCGTGATGCGCCTGCGTGACACGGATGTGCTGCCGCAGGGCTGCCCGCTGACCCTGATTCAGCCGGAAACCGACGAAGTGGTCGACCCGCAAGTTGTCTACGACTGGTCCGCCGCCCTGAATCGCCCCCATGAGCTGCTGAAAGTGGCAGAATGCGGGCACTTTTTTCACGGCAAGCTCACCGATCTCAAGGATCTGGTGCTGCCGCGACTCTCGAATTGATAGCAGTCTGATAAGCGATTACCCATGACGACTCGTACCCGTATCCTCACCGGCATCACCACCACCGGCACGCCGCACCTGGGCAACTACGCCGGTGCGATCCGCCCGGCAATCCTCGCCAGCCAGGATGCCAATGCCGACTCCTTCTACTTCCTGGCCGACTACCACGCCCTGATCAAATGCGATGACCCGCAGCGCATCCAGCGCTCGCGTATGGAAATCGCCGCGACCTGGCTGGCCGGTGGCCTGGATGTGAACCGCGTGACGTTTTATCGCCAGTCGGACATCCCGGAAATTCCCGAGCTGACCTGGCTGCTGACCTGCGTGGCGGCCAAGGGCCTGCTCAACCGCGCCCACGCCTACAAGGCCTCGGTGGACAAGAATGTCGAAGCCGGCGAAGACCCGGACGCGGGCATCACCATGGGCCTGTACAGCTATCCGGTGCTGATGGCGGCGGACATCCTGATGTTCAACGCGCACAAGGTGCCGGTCGGTCGCGACCAGATCCAGCACGTGGAAATGGCCCGTGATATCGGCCAGCGTTTCAACCACCTGTTCGGCAACGGTAAAGAATTCTTCACCATGCCTGAAGCGCTGATCGAAGAAAGCGTCGCCACCTTGCCGGGCCTGGACGGCCGCAAGATGTCCAAGAGCTACGACAACACCATCCCGTTGTTCACCAGCGCCAAGGACATGAAAGACGCGATCTCGCGGATCGTCACCGATTCCCGCGAGCCAGGCGTTGCCAAGGACCCGGACAACTCGCACCTGTTCACCCTGTACCAGGCGTTTGCCAGCAAGGCTCAGGAACAAGAGTTCCGCGCCGAACTGCTGCAAGGTTTGGGTTGGGGCGAGGCGAAGAACCGTCTGTTCCAACTGCTCGACGGCCAACTGGGCGAGGCGCGCGAGCGTTATCACCAACTGATGTCGCGCCCTTCGGACATGGAAGATCTGCTGCTGGTCGGCGCCAAGAAGGCCCGCGCCGTGGCGGCACCCTTCCTGGCTGAACTGCGTGAAGCGGTTGGCCTGCGTTCGTTCGTCAACCAGGCTGCGGCGCCGGTCGCTACCAAGAAGAAAGCTGCGAAAGCCGCGCGCTTTGTGAGCTTCCGCGAAGACGACAGCTTCCGCTTCCGCCTGTTGGCCGCCGACGGCGAGCAACTGCTGCTGTCGCGTAACTTTGCCGACGGTAAAGCCGCTGGCGCGGTGACCAAGCAACTGCAAAGCGGCGTGATGCTCGACGTGCGCCCTGAGGCCCTGGGCTTCAGCGTGTGGCTGGACGGCGCGGCAGTCGCCGACAGCGCCGAGTTCGCCGACGCGGCCTCCCGCGATGCGGCTATCGCCGCGCTGCGCATCGCGTTGACCCCAACCGAGGATTAACCCGACCAAGGGTTGATTGCCATTATCCGGGGCCGTCGTTACAGTGACGGCCCGTTTTTGTTGCCTTGCTAACGAAATTATGACGCCCCTAGAACGATATCAAGCTGATCTGAAACGCCCTGAATTCTTCCATGACGCGGCCCAGGAAACGGCGGTGCGTCATTTGCAGCGCCTGTACGACGACCTGGTCGCAGCCTCGCAGAGCAAGCCAGGGATGTTCAGCAAGCTGTTTGGCAAGAAAGACCACACGCCGGTCAAGGGCCTGTACTTCTGGGGCGGCGTCGGCCGTGGCAAAACCTACCTGGTAGACACCTTCTTCGAAGCGCTGCCGTTCAAGGAAAAGGTTCGCACTCACTTCCACCGCTTCATGAAGCGCGTGCACGAAGAGATGAAAACCCTGCCGGGCGAGAAAAACCCGCTGACCATCATCGCCAAGCGTTTCTCCGATGAAGCGCGGGTGATCTGCTTCGATGAATTCTTCGTCTCCGACATCACCGACGCCATGATCCTCGGCACCCTGATGGAAGAGCTGTTCAAGAATGGCGTGACCCTGGTAGCCACCTCGAACATCGTGCCCGACGGCCTCTACAAGGACGGCCTGCAACGCGCGCGTTTCCTGCCGGCCATCGCGCTGATCAAGCAGAACACCGAAATCGTCAACGTCGACAGCGGCGTCGACTACCGCCTGCGTCACCTTGAGCAAGCAGAGCTGTTCCACTTCCCGCTGAACGAAGCCGCCCACGAAAGCCTGAAGAAAAGCTTCCGCGCGCTGACGCCGGAATGCACCCAGGCGGTGGAAAACGACAAGCTGATGATCGAGAACCGCGAAATCGTCGCGCTGCGTACTTGCGATGACGTGGCCTGGTTCGACTTCCGCGCCCTGTGCGACGGCCCGCGCAGCCAGAACGACTACATCGAACTGGGCAAGATCTTCCACGCGGTGATCCTCAGCGGCGTGGAGCAGATGGGCGTCACCACCGACGACATCGCGCGCCGTTTCATCAACATGGTCGACGAGTTCTACGACCGCAACGTGAAGCTGATCATCTCGGCTGAGGTTGAACTCAAGGACCTCTACACCGGTGGGCGTTTGAACTTCGAGTTCCAGCGCACCCTGAGCCGTTTGCTCGAGATGCAGTCCCATGAATTCCTGTCGCGCGGGCACAAGCCGTAAGAACACTGCGGATCAAAATGTGGGAGGGGGCTTGCCCCCGATAGCTGAGTGTCAGTCACTGAAGATGTTGACTGACACACCGCCATCGGGGGCAAGCCCCCTCCCACATTTGCTTTGTGTACATCCTTATTTAAGCGGCCTGCTGAAACTGCTGCCGGTACTGGTTCGGTGACAACTCAGTGTGCTGCCTGAACAACCGCGCAAAGAAACTCGCATCGTCGTAACCCACCTCATAACTGATGGTCTTGATGCTCTTGCGGCTGCCCGAGAGCAATCCTTTTGCTGTCTCGATCCGCAGCCGTTGCAGGTAATGCAGCGGCTTGTCGCCGGTGGCAGTCTGGAAGCGGCGCATGAAGTTGCGAATGCTCATGCCGTGTTCGCGGGCGACATCTTCAAAGCGGAACTTGTCGGCGAAGTGCTCTTCGAGCCAATGCTGGATCTGCAGGATGATCACGTCCTGGTGCAGCTTCTGCCCACCAAAACCAATGCGCCCCGGTGAATAGCTGCGCTGCACTTCATACAGAATGTCGCGGGCCACGGCCTGGGCGATGTTGGCGCCGCAGAAGCGTTCGATCAGGTAGATATACAGGTCGCACGCCGAGGTGGTGCCGCCGGCGCAATACAGGTTGTCGGCGTCGGTGAGGTGCTTGTCCTGGTTGAGCTGCACGTTGGGGAAGCGTTCGCTGAAGGCATTGAAGAAGCGCCAGTAGGTGGTCGCCTCCTTGCCATCCAGCAGCCCGGCTTCGGCCAGCCAGAACACGCCGGTGGCTTCGCCGCAGAGCACGGCGCCGCGTGCGTGTTGTTCGCGCAGCCAGGGCAGCACTTGCGGGTAACGCGTGCACAGGGCGTCGAAGTCATCCCAGAAGGCCGGGAGCACGATGATGTCGGCGTCTTCGAGGCCGCCGTCCACCGGCATGATCACATCACTGAAGCTGCGCACCGATTGCCCGTCAGGGCTGACCAGGCGCGTTTCGAATGCCGGGGTCAGGCCCAGGCCTTGCTGTTTGCCGTAACGCAGGCTGGCGAGGTGGAAGAAATCCTTGGCTTGCATGAGGGTTGAAGCGAATACCCGATCAATGGCCAAAATGCTGACGCGCCGCAACGGCGTGGAGATTTGGTTAGACATAATTTCATTTATTCTTATAGGGGAAAGTGGTCACCAGACGGCTGGATCGTCTTATTTTTTGTCGCATGTGTCCAGTGTCCCGTGACGTCTTCGCGGCATAGGCTCTGTGGGCTGGTTTTTGTCCGACAATCCACGCAGGTGAGCCATGATCCCCAGAACCTTGTTCAGCCCCGAGCACGAACTCTTTCGCGACAGCGTGCGCACCTTTCTCGAGAAAGACGCCGCGCCGTTCCACGCGCAATGGGAGAAGCAGGGCTATATCGACCGTGGCCTGTGGAGCAAGGCGGGGGAGGCGGGGATGTTGTGCTCTCACCTGCCGGAGGAATACGGCGGCCTGGGCGCAGACTTTTTATACAGCGCGGTGGTGATCGAGGAGATCAGCCGGCTGGGCCTCACCGGCATCGGTTTTTCGCTGCATTCGGACATTGTTGCGCCGTATATCCTGCATTACGGCAGTGAGGCGCTGAAGCACAAATACCTGCCCAGGTTGATCTCCGGCGAGATGGTCACGGCCATCGCCATGACCGAGCCGGGGGCCGGGTCCGACCTGCAAGGGGTCAAGACCACCGCCGTGCTGGAAGGCGATGAGTATGTGATCAATGGCTCCAAGACGTTTATCACCAACGGCTATCTGGCCGAGCTGGTGATCGTGGTCGCGAAGACCGACCCCAAGGCCGGCGCCAAGGGCACCAGCCTGTTTCTGGTGGAAGCCGACACGCCGGGCTTCGCCAAGGGCAAGCGCCTGGAGAAGGTAGGCATGAAGGCCCAGGACACCTCGGAGCTGTTCTTCCAGGATGTGCGTGTGCCCAAGGACAACTTGCTGGGCCAAGCGGGCATGGGTTTCGCCTACCTGATGCAGGAGTTGCCCCAGGAGCGGCTGACGGTTGCGATTGGCGCGATATCGTCGGCCGAGGCGGCGCTGCAATGGACCCTCGACTACACCCGCGAGCGCAAGGCGTTCGGCAAGGCAATCGCCGATTTTCAGAACACTCGCTTCAAGCTGGCGGAGATGGCCACCGAGATTCAGATCGGTCGGGTGTTCGTCGACCAGTGCATGGCGTTGCACCTGGAGGGCAAGCTGGACGTGCCCACGGCGGCGATGGCCAAGTATTGGGCCACGGACCTGCAATGCAAGGTGCTCGACGAGTGCGTGCAGCTGCACGGCGGTTACGGCTTTATGTGGGAATACCCGATTGCGCGGGCCTGGGCGGATGCGCGGGTGCAGCGGATTTACGCAGGGACCAACGAGATCATGAAGGAGATTATTGCGCGGGCGCTTTGAGTGTGTGGTGCTGCTGAGGGCCTCACCGGGGGCAAGCCCCCTCCCACATTTGAAGGTATTCACAAATCAAAGTGTGGGAGGGGCGGTGCGACGATTCGACTTGCCCCCCGATAGCGGCCTACAGGTCAATCAAGGCGCCGGATTCGGATGATCCTTCTGAATCGCCTCAATCCCCTCCAGCACTTCCTTGGACAGCTTCAGATCAGCACTGGCAATGTTGCTATCCAGCTGCTCAAGCGACGTGGCGCCAATGATATTGCTGGTCACAAACGGCTGCTGCGTCACGAACGCCAACGCCATCTGCGCCGGGTCCAGGCCATGCTCGCGCGCCAGCGCCACATACCGGCTGCACGCCGCTTCCGACTGCGGGTTGAAGTAGCGGCTGAAGCGGCTGTATTCGGTCAGGCGTGCCTTGGCCGGGCGTGCGCCATTTTCGTATTTGCCACTGAGCATGCCGAACGCCAGCGGCGAGTAGGCCAGCAGGCCGCATTGTTCACGAATCGCGACTTCTGCCAGGCCGACTTCAAAGCTGCGGTTGAGCAGGTTGTAGGGGTTCTGGATCGACACCGCGCGGGTCCAGCCACGGGCTTCGGCCAGGGCAAGGAATTTCATGGTGCCCCACGGGGTTTCGTTGGACAGGCCGATGTGGCGGATCTTGCCGGCCTTGACCTGTTCGTCCAGCGCTTCGAGGGTTTCCTCCAGCGGGGTGAGGTCGTCTTCGTCCTTGTGCTTGTAGCTCAGTTGGCCGAAGAAATTAGTGCTGCGTTCCGGCCAGTGCAACTGGTAGAGGTCGATCCAGTCGGTTTGCAGGCGCTTGAGGCTGGCATCCAGGGCATCGACGATGTGCTTGCGGTTGTGGCGCAGGTGGCCATCGCGGATGTAGTCGATGGTGTTGCCGGGGCCGGCGATCTTGCTGGCGAGGATCCAGTCGGCACGGTCGCCGCGGCTTTTGAAGTAATTGCCGATGTAGCGTTCGGTGGTGGCGTAGGTGTCGGCCTTGGGCGGCACCGGGTACATTTCGGCCGTATCGAGGAAGTTGATCCCCGCGGCCTTGGCCCGCTCGATCTGTGCGAAGGCCTCTGCCTCGCTGTTCTGCTCGCCCCAGGTCATGGTGCCCAAGGCTATCGCGCTCACGTTCAGATCCGTACGGCCCAGCTGTCGATAATCCATCGGGTACTCCTTCGGGAAAACAATCATAAAAGCAGGTTGAAATTTTTTTCGCAATCTGCATAATTGCCCACCTCTTTCTGCAGTGGAAGTGATGCGCCGCCTGCCGAAGAATCTTGCCGTTGAACGGACGCGCCGACCCGAGCCCCCGATAGCGTCTGTATCCGGCTGCCTTTGACTTGTCAAAGTACGCACTATTCAGTAAGATCCGCCGTCTAATTTACAGGGCGGCCCCTGAGGCTATTAAAGAATGACAACTTTTACTGCAAAACCGGAAACAGTTCAGCGCGACTGGTTTGTCGTCGACGCCGCTGGTCAGACCCTGGGTCGTCTGGCCACTGAAGTCGCCAGCCGTCTGCGTGGCAAGCACAAGCCTGAGTACACCCCTCACGTTGACACCGGTGACTACATCGTGATCATCAACGCTGAGCAGGTACGTGTTACCGGCAACAAAGCGCAAGACAAAATGTACTACCGTCACTCCGGTTTCCCAGGCGGTATCAAGTCTTCGAACTTCGAAGGCCTGATCTCCAAGAAGCCTGAAGCCCCGATCGAAATCGCGGTCAAAGGTATGCTGCCTAAGGGCCCACTGGGTCGCGATATGTTTCGCAAGCTGAAAGTCTATGCGGGCGCTGTACACCCTCATGCTGCTCAGCAGCCCCAAGAACTGAAGTTTTAACGGAATAGTTCATTATGTCGGCGACTCAAAATTACGGCACTGGCCGTCGCAAAACCGCTACCGCTCGCGTTTTCCTGCGTCCGGGTACTGGTAACATCTCGATCAACAACCGCACTCTGGAAAACTTCTTCGGTCGCGAAACTGCCCGCATGGTAGTTCGTCAGCCGCTGGAACTGACCGAGACAGTTGAAAAGTTCGACATCTACGTCACCGTTATCGGTGGCGGTGTAAGTGGTCAAGCTGGCGCAATCCGCCACGGTATCACTCGCGCTCTGATGCAGTACGACGAAACCCTGCGTGGCGCTCTGCGCAAAGCTGGCTTCGTTACTCGCGATGCTCGTGAAGTTGAACGTAAGAAAGTCGGTCTGCGTAAAGCGCGTAAGCGTCCGCAGTACTCGAAGCGTTAATTCGCTTTACGTTCCACAAAAACGCCCAGCCTCCTCACGGAGCTGGGCGTTTTTTATTGCCTGCGATTTATGCAAAAAAACGCCGTGACAACTTGCCACATCCGTAGACCCCCTATACTACAAGGCCTGGAGGCGGAGGCCCGGGCAATTCCCTTGTCATACGTGGGGCTTTTCATTACCATCCGACAAAATTTTTATAAGTAAAAGATTCAACACTTAGTAGACGCCTGATTTAACAGGCCAAAAAGCTGATGGGAGAGGACTGAATGAGCAATGACGGCGTGAATGCAGGCCGGCGTCGCTTCTTGGTAGCAGCCACATCCGTGGTGGGTGCTGCAGGAGCGGTGGGGGCTGCGGTCCCGTTCGTGGGGTCATGGTTTCCCAGTGCCAAGGCGAAAGCCGCAGGTGCACCGGTGAAGGTGAATATCAGCAAGATCGAGCCAGGCCAGCAGATGATTGCTGAGTGGCGCGGACAGCCGGTTTTCATTGTTCGCCGTACCGAGGAAATCCTGGGGAATCTGAAGAAAATCGAAGGTCAACTGTCTGACCCCGACTCGAAGAATTCCGACCAACCCGCCTACGTCGATAAGGAAGTTCGCTCGATCAAGCCAGAGATTCTGCTGCTGATCGGTATCTGCACCCACCTGGGCTGCTCGCCCACCTTCCGCCCGGAAGTGGCTCCTGCCGACCTTGGCAAGGACTGGGTCGGTGGCTATTTCTGCCCTTGCCACGGTTCGCACTACGACCTGGCCGGCCGCGTCTACAAGTCTCAGCCCGCACCCTTGAACCTGCCGGTTCCGCCGCATCAATACGAGACTGACAGTATCGTGATTATCGGTGTCGACCAGGGGGAGAAAGCCTGATGAGCAAGTTCATGGATTGGGTGGATGCGCGCTTCCCCGCCACCAAAATGTGGGAAGACCATCTCAGCAAATATTACGCACCAAAAAACTTCAACTTTTTCTACTTCTTCGGCTCGCTGGCCCTGTTGGTGCTGGTCAATCAGATCGTCACCGGCGTGTGGCTGACGATGAGCTATACGCCGTCGGCGGAAGAGGCGTTCGCCTCCGTCGAGTACATCATGCGTGACGTCGAGTACGGCTCGATCCTGCGCCTGCTGCACTCCACCGGCGCGTCGGCGTTCTTTATCGTCGTCTATATGCACATGTTCCGTGGCCTGCTTTACGGCTCGTACCAGAAGCCGCGCGAGCTGGTGTGGGTGTTCGGCATGTTGATCTACCTGGCACTGATGGCCGAGGCCTTCATGGGCTATCTGCTGCCATGGGGCCAGATGTCGTACTGGGGCGCCCAGGTGATCATCTCGCTGTTTGGTGCGATCCCGGTGATCGGCAACGACCTGACGCAGTGGATCCGTGGTGACTACCTGATTTCCGGCATCACCCTGAACCGCTTCTTCGCCTTGCACGTCGTCGCGCTGCCGATCGTGATCCTGGGCCTGGTGGTGCTGCATATCCTGGCGCTGCACGAAGTGGGTTCCAACAACCCGGATGGCGTAGATATCAAGAAGCACAAGGACGAGAACGGCATCCCGCTGGATGGCATTCCGTTCCACCCGTACTACACCGTGAAGGACATTGTCGGCGTGGTCGTGTTCCTGTTCGTGTTCTGCTCGATCGTGTTCTTTTTCCCGGAGATGGGTGGGTATTTCCTGGAGAAGCCTAACTTCGAGCAGGCCAACGCCTTCAAGACACCTGAGCACATTGCACCGGTTTGGTACTTCACGCCGTTCTACGCGATCTTGCGGGCGATTCCCGACAAGCTCATGGGCGTAATCGCCATGGGCGCGGCCATCGCGGTGCTGTTCGTGTTGCCCTGGCTCGACCGTAGCCCGGTCAAGTCCATGCGCTACAAGGGCTGGCTGAGCAAGATCTGGCTGTGGGTGTTCTGCATTTCGTTCGTGATCCTGGGCGTGTTGGGCGTATTGGCGCCAACCCCCGAGCGTACGTTGCTGTCGCAGGTCTGCACCTTCCTGTACTTCGCCTACTTCATTCTGATGCCGTTCTATACCCGGCTCGAGAAGACCAAACCGGTTCCGGATAGGGTGACTGGCTGATGAAAAAATTATTCGTTGCATTGATGCTTGCGGCGCTGCCGCTACTGTCCTTCGCTGCCGAGCACGGCGGCCCGGAGCTGGAAAAAGTCGATATCGACGTGTCCGACAAGGCCGCCATGCAGGACGGTCTGCGGACCTTCACCAACTACTGCATGGGCTGCCACAGCGCCAAGTTCCAGCGTTACGAGCGGGTGGCCGACGACTTGGGTATCCCGCATGAGGTGATGCTCAGCCATTCGGTGTTCACCGGTGCGAAAATCGGCGACCACATGAGCATCGGCATGCAGCCCGCCGACGCCAAGACCTGGTTCGGCGCGGCGCCGCCCGACCTGACGCTGGTGGCCCGTGTACGCGGTACCGATTGGCTCTACGGTTACCTCAAGTCCTTTTACGAAGACCCGGCGCGCCCGTACGGCGTGAACAACAAAGTCTTCCCGAACGTCGGCATGCCTAACGTTCTGGTCGGCCTGCAGGGTCGCCAAGTGGTAGGATGCAAGCAGGTTCAGGTCGTTGAAGACGGCAAGAAGCAATATGATCCGTTGACCGGCACGCCGCTCACCCATGAAGCGTGTGATCAACTGACCATCGTGCCCAAGACCGGTACGCTGAATGAAGAGCAGTTCGACGAGAAGGTAAAAAATCTCGTGACCTTCCTGGCCTACTCGGCCAACCCGGTCAAATTGCAGCACCAGCGCATCGGTACATACGTCTTGCTTTACCTGGCTTTCTTCTTCGTATTCGCCTATCTGCTCAAACGCGAATACTGGAAGGATGTGCATTGATCCAACCGTAAGCAATTGCTGTTAATCTTGCGCGCCCAGCGGCATCTCTGAATACGTAGCGGTCTGGTTGTACCAGGCACTACAGGGATGCTCTCTGGGCGCGCTCGTTTTTGAGCTTTCGATAATTTCAACAAGCGAGGAGGACCGCCATGGGCGTGACCAATCGGTTGGCCTGTTACTCCGACCCCGCCGACCACTATTCCCACCGAGTACGCATCGTGCTCGCAGAGAAGGGTGTCAGCGCCGAGATCATCAGTGTGGAGGCGGGCCGTCATCCGCCGAAGCTGATCGAAGTGAACCCTTACGGCAGCTTGCCCACCCTGGTCGATCGTGACCTGGCGTTGTGGGAGTCAACCGTGGTGATGGAATACCTGGATGAGCGTTACCCTCATCCGCCTTTGCTGCCGGTGTACCCGGTGGCGCGTGCCAACAGCCGCCTGCTGATCCATCGGATCCAGCGTGACTGGTGCGGGCTGGTGGATGTGATTCTGGATTCACGCAGCAAAGAAGCCGCTCGGGTGCAGGCACGCAAGGAATTGCGTGAGAGCCTGACCGGTGTTTCGCCGCTGTTCGCCGACAAGCCTTTTTTCCTCAGCGAGGAACAAAGCCTGGTGGATTGCTGCCTATTGCCCATACTCTGGCGTTTGCCGATTTTGGGTATTGAACTGCCGCGGCCTGCCAAGCCGCTGCTTGATTACATGGAGCGCCAGTTTGCGCGTGAGGCTTTCCAGGCGAGTCTGTCTGGTGTCGAACGCGATATGCGCTAAGGCTTAAGGAGCCGCTGATGAACTCCAGTCGACCCTATTTGGTTCGCGCGCTCTATGAGTGGATTGTGGACAACGATTGCACCCCGCACATGCTGGTCAATTCCGAGTTTCCCAAGGTTGATGTACCGCAGGGTTTCGCCAGCGATGGCCAGATCGTGCTGAACGTATCGCCGAGCGCCGTGCGCCACCTGCACATGGACAATGAAGCGGTCAGCTTCGAAGGGCGTTTCGGCGGTGTGCCACATACGCTGTTCGTGCCGATCGGTGCCATCCTCGGGATCTATGCCCGGGAAAATGGCCAGGGCATGGTGTTTGATCTGGAGTCGCCTTTCGAGGACGACGAAGCGATCGAAGGCGAAGACGGCGACGATCTGCCGCCGCCGGATGCCGAGCCGCCGCGCCCAAGCGGTCGGCCAAGCCTGAAAGTGGTGAAATAAGCGGCTTTCACCTTCGGGTGAGCTGTAAAGATGCCTCGGCCTGTGCCGGGGCATTTTTTTGCGCGCAGGATATAAATGAAAGTCGTGATAGAACGGTGATCGTACAACCGCCATGGGCTATCATGCGTCCTCAAGTTCACCGAGAAAGATGATCCATCATGGAAAACGCCAACACCGCCCCTCGTCTTCCCCGCAAGCGCCGCAGCCTTGCCCAGGAACTGGTCACGGTGTTGTCCGAGCAGATCCGCGACGGCCAACTCAAGCGTGGCGACAAGCTGCCCACCGAGTCGGCGATCATGGATGCCCATGGGGTCAGCCGCACGGTGGTGCGTGAAGCCATTTCACGTTTGCAGGCGGCCGGGCAGGTAGAAACCCGCCACGGTATCGGCACGTTCGTATTGGACACGCCAAGCCCCAGCGGCTTTCGCATCGACCCGGCCACGGTGGTGACCCTGCGTGATGTGCTGGCGATTCTGGAGCTGCGTATCAGCCTGGAAGTGGAGTCCGCCGGCCTGGCTGCCTTGCGTCGCAGTGATGAACAACTGGCGGCCATGCGCGCGGCACTCGATGCGCTGAATGAGAGCGCCGCGCACGCCGGCGACGCGGTGGCATCGGACTTTGCCTTCCACTTGGAAATCGCGCTGTCCACCGGCAACCGCTACTTCACCGACATCATGACCCATCTGGGTACCAGCATCATCCCGCGTACCCGCCTGAATTCGGCGCGCCTGGCTCATGACGACCAGCAGCATTACATGAGCCGCCTGAGCCGCGAACACGAAGAGATTTATGAGGCAATTGCCCGCAAGGATTCCGACGCGGCGCGAGCGGCCATGCGCCTGCACCTGACCAACAGCCGTGAGCGGCTGCGCCATGCCCATGAAGAAGCAGAAGCACAGCGCGGCTAAAAGCTAAGCGGATTGAGTGTGGGAGGGGGCTTGCCCCCGATAGCAAATTTCATTCAGCAGGAGTGTTGACTGACACACTGCTATCGGGAGCAAGCCCCTCCCACATTTGACCTTCGTTAATTGGCAGGCTGATTCGGCTTGTAGTCCTTGAGCAACAGGTAAGTACTCCAGCCCCACCAATCATTAGTCCAGTGCCTGTCGTTCAGGTCATTCACATCCTTGCGGCGCAACACCTTGTCACCCTCCACCTTGAACAGCGGCGAGAAGTTATTCGCCGGGTTCTGTGCGGCGTTCAGGTCCGGCACATACAGCGCAGCCTTGAAGCCGGCCGGGGAGGGCGCCACGCCGCTGATGAAAGTCTCGAAAATCTCATCGGCCGAGGCCTGCACGGCGCGTTTGACCATGGCGCGGTTGGCGGCGTCGATGCTGTCGAAATAGCGCTTGTCCCCATACGCATGCCACTGCTCCCCCATGGCGTTGCGTACCTTGAGCCCGAACTTGCTGTCTTCATCGTGCATGAAGCGACTGATCAGCGAGCCCAATTCCCCTGGCGTTACCACCGCCGCCAGTTGCTTGCGCGGCACGCGCAGGTGGCCGGCGGAAAACAGGTCGGTCAAAAAGTGATCAGCAAAGCTGTTCATCGCATACGCCAGTTCCAGGGCCTGGTCGGTGCCGGTCTGATGCGCCACCACCGCCTGTTGCAGCGCCGCCGTATGGCCTGCCAGGTAGGCCGACAGCGCCCACTCGCCGAAGTGGTCGGCGTTGTCCGCGGCCAGCTTTAAATAGCGCCCCAGTGGGATCAGCGCCGAGACCGCACTGCCACCGCCGGTAATGCGGTTCCATTCCTCTGACAGGCTATCGCCCAGGGCGTCGTAGGCTTCATGGGCCTGCTTGCCGTCCTTTATGGCCTGGTTGACCGCGTTGATCTCCTTTTGCATCACCGCGAGGATCTTGTGCGCTTCCTCCCGCGAGGCGGGCAGTACCGCCAGCGAGTTGAAGGCGGCGTTGAAACGTTGCACGCGCTCGGCAGGGGAGGTGCCGTCGCTGATGGGTTTGCCTGGAATGCCATAGAAATCACCACCCAGGGCGATCACTTGGCCGTAGGTGAGTGCCAGCCCATTGGGCAGGTGCAATTCGACTTGTCGCGCGGGAATCGCGGCTGCGTCCTTGGCAAAACGCAACAGGGTGTCGTCGCCGATGGCGGTGTGCTCGCCGCCTTCGAAGCGCAGGGTTGGCGGTTTTCTTTCGGGTGCTGCGAGTTCAATACCGGACATGTTAGCTCCTTGCTATGCCGTAGGAATCTTCCTTAATAACTGTATGCATATACAGATATTTCGAGCATAGAGGAATAATTTCCTACGTCAAGAACGCCGCTCCTGACACGTTCCCGGCCTGCAAGTGCACAACCGCGATGAATTGCAGTTGACGAAATTATTTATAGTTGTACGATGACGTACGACATCAACAAAACCAACAACAATCTTTCCACGGAAAGTTTTCACCCAGGGTGTTCGAATAATGAATCCACAAGAACTGAAGTCCATCCTCTCCCACGGTCTGCTGTCTTTCCCGGTGACCGATTTCAATGCCCAGGGTGACTTCCACCAGGCGGGCTACATCAAGCGTCTGGAATGGCTGGCCCCTTACGGCGCCACCGCCTTGTTCGCGGCCGGCGGTACCGGTGAGTTTTTCTCCCTCGCTGCCAGCGAATATTCCCAGGTGGTGAAAACCGCCGTTGATACCTGCGCCACCAGCGTGCCGATCCTCGCCGGTGTCGGCGGTTCGACCCGCCAGGCCATCGAATACGCTCAGGAAGCCGAGCGCCTGGGCGCCAAAGGCCTGCTGCTGCTGCCGCACTACCTCACCGAAGCCAGCCAGGACGGGGTTGCCGCCCACGTTGAAGCGGTGTGTAAATCGGTAAAAATCGGCGTAGTGGTCTACAACCGCAACGTTTGCCGCCTGACCGCGCCATTGCTGGAACGCCTGGCCGAGCGCTGCCCGAACCTGATCGGCTACAAAGACGGCCTGGGCGACATCGAGTTGATGGTGTCGATTCGTCGCCGCCTCGGTGATCGTTTCAGCTACCTCGGCGGCTTGCCGACTGCAGAGGTTTACGCCGCTGCCTACAAGGCCCTGGGCGTGCCGGTGTACTCCTCGGCGGTGTTCAACTTCATCCCGAAAACCGCGATGGACTTCTACCACGCGATTGCCCAGGACGATCACGCCACCGTTGCCAAGATCATCGACAACTTCTTCCTGCCGTACCTGGACATCCGTAACCGCAAAGCCGGCTACGCGGTGAGCATCGTCAAGGCGGGTGCAAAAATCGCCGGCTATGACGCAGGCCCGGTGCGCACGCCGCTGACCGACCTGCTGCCGGAAGAATACGAAGCCCTGGCCGCGCTGATCGACAAGCAAGGTCCGCAATAACACATCAATAAGGCCGCTGAGCAATCAGCGGCCTTTTGCGTCAGGAGAAGATTCGTGTCCCAAGCAAAGCGTTTTGAAAACTACATCAATGGCGAATGGGTAACCGGTGCTGACTACTGCACCAATATCAACCCGTCGGAGTTGTCTGATGTCATTGGCGAATACGCCAAGGCTGATGTAGCCCAAGTCAACGCCGCCATCGATGCTGCCCGCGCCGCTTTCCCGGCCTGGTCGACCTCGGGTATCCAGGCGCGCCACGACGCCCTGGATAAAGTCGGCAGCGAAATCCTCGCCCGCCGCGAAGAACTCGGCACCCTGCTGGCCCGGGAAGAGGGCAAGACCCTGCCCGAAGCCATCGGCGAAGTGACCCGCGCCGGTAACATCTTCAAGTTCTTCGCCGGCGAATGCCTGCGTCTGTCCGGCGACTACGTGCCGTCGGTACGCCCGGGCGTCAACGTCGAAGTCACCCGCGAAGCCCTCGGAGTGGTCGGCCTGATCACTCCGTGGAACTTCCCGATCGCGATCCCGGCGTGGAAAATCGCCCCGGCCCTGGCCTACGGCAACTGCGTGGTGATCAAACCGGCCGAACTGGTACCTGGCTGCGCCTGGGCCCTGGCCGAAATCATCTCCCGCGCCGGCTTCCCGGCCGGTGTGTTCAACCTGGTGATGGGCAGCGGCCGTGTGGTCGGCGACGTGCTGGTCAACAGCCCGAAAGTCGACGGCATCAGCTTCACCGGTTCCGTCGGTGTGGGCCGTCAGATCGCCGTCAGCTGCGTATCGCGCCAGGCCAAAGTGCAATTGGAAATGGGCGGCAAGAACCCGCAGATCATCCTCGACGACGCCGACCTCAAGCAGGCCGTCGAGCTGTCGGTACAGAGCGCGTTCTACTCCACCGGCCAGCGTTGCACCGCATCCAGCCGTTTGATCGTGACCGCCGGTATTCATGACCAGTTCGTCGCGGCCATGGCCGAGCGCATGAAGTCGATCAAGGTCGGCCACGCCCTTAAAAGCGGCACCGACATCGGCCCGGTGGTTTCCCAGGCCCAGTTGGACCAGGACATGAAGTACATCGACATCGGCCAAAGCGAAGGTGCGCGGCTGGTCAGCGGTGGCGGCCTGGTGACCTGCGACACCGAAGGCTACTACCTGGCGCCGACGCTGTTTGCCGACAGCGAAGCCGCGATGCGTATCAGCCGTGAAGAGATCTTCGGCCCGGTGGCCAACGTGGTGCGTGTAGCGGACTACGAGGCCGCACTGGCCATGGCCAACGACACCGAGTTCGGCCTGTCGGCGGGCATTGCCACCACTTCGTTGAAGTACGCCAACCACTTCAAGCGCCACTCCCAGGCCGGGATGGTGATGGTCAACCTGCCGACTGCTGGCGTCGACTATCACGTTCCGTTCGGTGGCCGTAAGGGCTCGTCCTACGGTTCGCGTGAGCAAGGTCGATATGCGCAAGAGTTCTACACAGTTGTAAAAACCAGCTACATCGGTTCGTAAGACGCAGTACCTTGTGGGGGCCGGATGCCTGCCGGCTCCCACAACCAAAACAGAAAACAATTACCCGCAAAAAAAATAATTAGTGGGAGTACTTCTACATGCAAGCGACCAAGCCGACCCACGTCCGCTATTTGATATTGCTCATGCTTTTTCTGGTGACCACGATCAACTATGCCGACCGGGCCACCATCGCCATCGCGGGCTCCAGCCTGCAAAAAGACCTCGGCATCGACGCGGTCACCCTCGGTTACATCTTCTCTGCATTCGGTTGGGCCTACGTGGCCGGGCAAATTCCCGGTGGCTGGCTGCTGGACCGTTTCGGCTCGAAAAAAGTCTATGCACTGAGCATCTTCACCTGGTCACTGTTCACCGTGCTGCAAGGCTATGTCGGTGAGTTCGGTGTCTCCACCGCAGTGGTTGCGCTGTTTATGCTGCGCTTCATGGTGGGCCTGGCCGAAGCGCCGTCCTTCCCCGGTAACGCACGCATTGTGGCGGCCTGGTTCCCTACCGCCGAACGCGGTACGGCCTCGGCGATCTTCAACTCGGCGCAGTACTTCGCCACCGTGTTGTTTGCACCGCTGATGGGCTGGATCGTCTACAGCTTCGGCTGGCAGCACGTGTTCATCGTGATGGGGTTGATCGGCATCGTGTTCTCGCTGATCTGGCTGAAAGTTATCCACAGCCCGCGCCAGCACCCGATGATCAACGAAGCCGAGCTCAACCACATCGCCGCCAACGGCGCGATGGTCGACATGGACCAGGACAAGGGCAAGGGTAAGAAAACTGACGGCCCCAAGTGGGATTACATCCGCCAGTTGCTCACCAACCGCATGATGCTCGGCGTTTACCTGGGCCAGTACTGCATCAACGGCATCACCTACTTCTTCCTGACCTGGTTCCCGGTGTACCTGGTGCAGGACCGTGGCATGACCATCCTCAAGGCCGGTTTCATCGCCTCGTTGCCGGCGATCTGCGGGTTTATCGGTGGCGTGCTGGGCGGGGTGATTTCCGACTACTTGCTACGCAAAGGCCATTCGCTGACCTTCGCACGCAAGGCGCCGATCATTGCCGGCCTGTTGGTGTCCAGCAGCATCATTGCGTGTAACTACGTCGACGTTGAGTGGATGGTCGTGGGCTTCATGGCTTTGGCCTTCTTCGGCAAAGGCGTTGGCGCACTGGGTTGGGCGGTGGTGTCCGACACCTCGCCGAAACAAATCGCCGGCCTCAGTGGCGGCCTGTTCAACACCTTCGGTAACCTGGCGTCGATCACTACACCAATCGTGATCGGTTACATCATCAGCACCACCGGTTCGTTCAAATGGGCCCTGGTGTTCGTCGGCGCCAACGCGCTGGTGGCGGTGTTCAGCTACCTGGTCATTGTTGGCCCGATCAAACGTGTAGTACTCAAAGAGCCGCCAAGCAAGGGGCCAGAGTTGACCAACCTAACCGAAGCGCATTCCTGAGAGGCCCCGTGATGCAGTTGATTGAACATGCCGACTCGCCGCGCTCGATCCGTTTGCACGAGCGCGACAATGTGGTGATCGTGGTCAATGACCAGGGCGTACCGGCCGGGACCGAGTTCCCGGACGGCCTGGTCACCGTGGAATTCATCCCCCAGAGCCACAAGGTGACCCTGGAAGATATCCCCGAAGGCGGTCAGATTATTCGCTACGGCCAGACCATCGGTTACGCCCTGGCGCCGATTCCGCGCGGCAGTTGGGTCCAGGAAGATCAACTGCGCATGCCCACCGCGCCGCCGCTGGACAGCTTGCCGCTGTCCACCGAAGTGCCGCAAACCCAGGCGCCGCTGGAAGGTTTTACCTTTGAGGGCTATCGCAATGCCGACGGCACTGTCGGTACGCGCAACATCCTCGGCATCACCACCACGGTGCAGTGCGTAACGGGTGTGCTGGACCACGCGGTCAAGCGCATCAAGGACGAATTGCTGCCCAAGTACCCCCACGTCGATGACGTGGTGGCACTGACCCACAGCTACGGCTGTGGGGTGGCGATTACCGCGACGGATGCCTACATCCCGATCCGTACCGTACGCAACCTGGCGCGCAACCCGAACCTGGGCGGCGAGGCGTTGGTGATCAGCCTGGGCTGCGAGAAATTGCAGGCCGGGCAGGTGATGCACGACAACGACAGCTCCGTCGACCTCAGCGAGCCGTGGTTGTACAAGTTGCAGGATTCCAGCCACGGCTTCACCGAGATGATCGAGCAGATCATGGAGCTGGCCGAGATCCGTTTGAAAAAACTCGACCAGCGCCGCCGCGAAACCGTGCCGGCGTCCGAGTTGATCCTGGGCATGCAGTGCGGCGGCAGTGATGCGTTTTCCGGCATCACCGCCAACCCGGCGCTGGGTTATGCCTCGGATCTGCTGCTGCGGGCGGGGGCGACGGTGATGTTTTCCGAAGTCACTGAAGTCCGCGATGCCATTTACCTGCTGACTTCGCGTGCAGAGTCGAAGGAAGTGGCCGAGGAGTTGGTCAGGGAAATGGACTGGTACGACCGTTACCTGGCCAAGGGCGAGGCGGATCGCAGCGCCAACACCACGCCAGGCAACAAGAAGGGCGGGTTGTCGAACATTGTCGAGAAGTCCTTGGGCTCTATCGTCAAGTCCGGCAGCAGCGCGATCAACGGCGTGCTTGGTCCGGGCGAGCGCTTCAAAAGCAAAGGCCTGATTTTTTGCGCCACGCCGGCCAGCGACTTTGTCTGCGGCACCTTGCAACTGGCGGCGGGGATGAACCTGCACGTGTTCACCACCGGGCGGGGCACGCCTTACGGGCTGGCCATGGCGCCGGTGGTGAAGGTGTCGACCCGTACGGAACTGGCGCAGCGCTGGCCGGACCTTATCGATATCGACGCCGGGCGTATTGCTACCGGGCGCGCGAGCATCGAGGAGCTGGGTTGGGAGTTGTTTCACTTCTACCTGGATGTGGCCAGCGGCAAGAAGCAGACGTGGGCGGAGCATCACAAGCTGCATAACGACATCACCTTGTTTAACCCGGCGCCGATTACCTGAGACCGCGGTGCCTGCAATCGGGGGCAAGCCCCCTCCCACACTTGGAATGCATTTCAAATGGGGGAGGAGGCTTGCCTCCGAGAGCGGTCTCCCAGGCACCACCGAGCTGTATGGCTTATCATTAGCCACCTAACGACGCTCACCAAGGTTCTCCCCGGCATGCTGGCAATTTTCCTCACTACCCTCACCATCACCGCGCCGGTGTTTGCCATGCTGTTCCTCGGTGTGCTGCTCAAGCGCATCAACTGGATCAACGACAACTTTATCCACACGGCTTCGTCCCTGGTGTTCAACGTCACCATGCCGGCGTTGCTGTTCCTGGGCATCCTGCATGCCGACCTGCACTCGGCGCTCAAGCCGGGTTTGCTGATCTACTTTTCCGTCGCCACCCTGCTGAGCTTTGCCCTGGCCTGGGGCTGGGCGATCTTTCGCTGTAAGCCTGAGGATCGCGGCATCTATACCCAGGGCGCGTTTCGCGGCAATAACGGCGTGATCGGCCTGGCACTGGCGGCCAGCATGTACGGCGACTACGGCATCTCCCTCGGCGCGATCCTCGCGGCGCTGGTGATCCTGTTCTACAACACGTTGTCGACCATCGTGCTGGCGGTGTACAGCCCGGTGATCAAGTCCGACCCGTGGAGCATCTGCAAAAGTGTGGTGGCCAACCCGCTGATCATCAGCGTGATCGTTGCGGCGCCGTTCGCCTACTTTCAGATCGGCTTGCCCGGCTGGCTGGAAAAATCCATGCAATACCTGGCGGACACCACCTTGCCGCTGGCCTTGATCTGTATCGGCGGCACCCTGTCCCTGGCGGCGTTGCGCAAGAGCGGCAATATGGCGCTGAGCGCGAGCCTGATGAAGATGGTCTGGCTGCCCGTGCTCGCCACGTTGGGCGCCTGGCTGCTGGGGTTCCGCGGGCCGGAGCTGGGGATTCTGTTTCTGTACTTCGGCGCGCCGACCGCCGCGGCGAGCTTTGTCATGGCCAGGGCGGCCGAGGGCAATCATGAGCTGGCGGCGGCGATTATCGTGATCACCACCTTGATGGCGGCGGTGACCACCAATATCGGGATCTTCGTGTTGCAGGCCGGCGGCTGGATCTAGGCTTCTTTCTGGTAGCTGTCGATTACTTCCTGGGCCGCGCGAAAGGCGTCGATTGCCGCCGGCACCCCGGCATACACCGCGCAGTGCAGAAGCGCTTCGCGGATCTCCTCCACGGTACAGCCATTATTCAGCGCGCCACGCACGTGGCCTTTGAGTTCCTGCGGGCACTTGAGCGCAGTCAGCGCGGCGAGGGTAATCAGGCTGCGGGTCTTCAGCGGCAGGCCTTCGCGGTTCCACACACTGCCCCAGGCGTGTTCATTGACGAAATCCTGCAGCGGCTGGCTGAACTCGGTGGCGTTGCCCAGGGCGCGGTCGACGAACACATCCCCCATCACCTGGCGACGCATCTCAACCCCGGGCTTTTTCTGATCAGTCATAACGATTCCCTCTTGTGTTGGCGGCGCCAGGCTCGCAGCGTGCTGAACAACAGAAAAGCCACCAGCACTGGCAGGACGTAATACAGCATCAGTTGCTCAAGCTTGTTGGCCAGCGGCATGCCGGTGGTGAACGACATCACGTGCAGCCCATACGCCAGGTACAGGCCCAGCAGCACCAGGCCTTCGGCGCGGGTGACGCGGTAGCCGGTGTAAAACACCGGCAGGCACAGCACCACCACGCCGAGCATCACCGGCAGGTCGAAATCCAGCGCATTGGGCGACACCGACAGCGGCGATGGCGCGAGCAGGGCGGTGATGCCCAGCACCCCCAGCAGGTTGAACAGGTTGCTGCCGATCACGTTGCCCACGGCGATTTCCCGCTGGCCGCGCAGGGCGGCAATCAGCGAGGTGGCCAGGCATGGCAACGAGGTGCCGACGCCGATCAGCGTGAGGCCGATGATGCGCTCCGACAGGCCCAGGTCACTGGCCACATCCACCGCTGCGCCCAGCAGCAAGTGCCCGGCCAGCACCAGGATCAGCAGCCCGGCGAGCATCAGCAGCACACTGCTCAGCCACGGCGCACGGGCCACGGTGTCCAGCGTGCGCGGGCGCCGCGAATGGCGGGTCTGGTAGTGCAGCACGCCGAGGTAGGCGATAAGGGCAACCAGCAACACCAGGCCGTCGACCGGGGTGAGTTCTTCATTCGCCGCCAGGGTAAACACCAGCAGGCCGGCCAGGATCATCACCGGGATATCCAGGCGCACCAGCTGGCGCGAAACCCGCAGCGGAATAATCAGCGCCGACAGGCCCAGGGTTACCAGGATGTTGAAAATACTGCTGCCGATCACGCTGCCCACGGCGATGTCGGTATTGCCGGCCAGGGTGGCCTGCAGGCTCACGGTCATCTGCGGCGCGCTGCTGCCGAAGGCGACGATGGTCAAGCCGATGATCAGCGGCCGCACCTTGAGGCTGGCGGCCAGGCGCACAGCGGCGCGCACCAGGATTTCGGCGCCGACGATCAGCAGCAACAAGCCGCTGACCAATTCGAGCAGGCTCCAGGGCGAGAGGGCGGTTAATCCGAAAATGGCCAGGGCTCCTTAGTTGCTCAAGGCTTGCACGCGAACCCGTGCCGTACCGCTGCTGATCATGCCCAGCTGCTCGGCGGCCTTGCGGGAAAGATCAATCAGGCGCCCACGGGTATGCGGGCCGCGATCATTGATGCGGACCACGACGGATCTGTCGTTGTCGAGATTGGTGACCTTGACCTGGGTGCCGAACGGCAATTGCCGGTGGGCGGCGGTCAGGGCGTTCTGGTTGAAGGGTTCACCGCTGGCGGTCTTGTTGCCGTGGTGTTTGGCGCCGTAATAGGAGGCGGTGCCGGTTTCGTCGTAGCCGTTGGGGTTGATAACGCCGCTGGCGCAACCGGCCAACAGGGAGAACAAGGCTAAAAGGCCAAGTAGACGCTTCATTCAAGGTATCCCCTTATTAAATGTGGGAGGGGGCTTGCCCCCGATGGCGGTGGGCCAGTCAGCACATGTGCCGACTGCCCCGCCCTCATCGGAGGCCAGCCCCCTCCCACAGGGTCCGCAATCAGCCTTCGAGCTTGCTTTTGAGCAGTTCGTTCACCTGTTGCGGGTTGGCCTTGCCCTTGGAGGCTTTCATGGCCTGGCCGACAAAGAAGCCGAACATTTTGCCGCGCTTGGCTTCGTCTGCCGCGCGGTATTGCTCGACTTGCTCGGCGTTGGCCGCGAGCATTTCATCCAATACAGCCGAAATCGCGCCGCTGTCGGTGACTTGCTTGAGGCCGCGCTTCTCGATGATCTCGTCAGCGCTGCCTTCGCCGGCTGCCATGGCTTCGAACACGGTCTTGGCGATTTTGCCGGAGATGGTGTTGTCCTTGATGCGCAGCAGCATGCCGCCCAGTTGCTCGGCGGTCACCGGTGCTTCGTCGATTTCCAGGCCTTGCTTGTTCAACAGGCTGCCCAGCTCGACCATCACCCAGTTGGCCGCCAGCTTGGCGTCACCGGCGATGCTCAGGACTTTTTCGAAGTAGTTGGCTTGCTCACGGCTGGAAGCCAGCACGCTGGCGTCGTAGACCGACAGGCCGAACTGCGCCTGGAAGCGCTCGCGTTTCTGCTGCGGCAATTCCGGCAGGGTGGCGCGGATGTCAGTGAGGAACGAGTCCTCGATAACCACCGGCAACAGGTCCGGGTCGGGGAAGTAACGGTAGTCGTTGGCTTCCTCCTTGCTGCGCATGGCGCGGGTTTCGTCTTTGTTCGGGTCGTACAGGCGGGTCTGCTGGATGACCTTGCCGCCGTCTTCGATCAGCTCGATCTGGCGACGCACTTCGCTGTTGATCGCCTTCTCGATGAAGCGGAACGAGTTGACGTTCTTGATCTCGCAGCGCGTGCCGAACTCAACCTGGCCTTTTGGACGGATCGACACGTTGCAGTCGCAACGCAGCGAGCCTTCGGCCATGTTGCCGTCGCAGATGCCCAGGTAGCGCACCAGTGCGTGGATGGTCTTGACGTAGGCCACGGCTTCCTTGGCGCTGCGCATGTCCGGCTCGGAGACGATCTCCAGCAGCGGCGTGCCGGCGCGGTTCAGGTCGATGCCGGTAGCGCCCGGGAATTCTTCGTGCAGGCTCTTGCCGGCGTCTTCTTCCAGGTGCGCGCGGGTCACGCCGACACGTTTGATCGTGCCGTCTTCCAGCGGGATGTCCAGGTAGCCCTTGCCGACGATCGGCAATTCCATCTGGCTGATCTGGTAGCCCTTGGGCAGGTCCGGGTAGAAGTAGTTCTTGCGCGCGAACACGTTGTGCTGGCCGATCTCGGCGTCGATCGCCAGGCCGAACATCACCGCCATGCGCACCGCTTCCTGGTTCAGCACCGGCAGTACGCCGGGCATGCCCAGGTCTACCAGGCTGGCCTGGGTGTTGGGCTCGGAGCCGAACGTGGTGGCGCTACCGGAGAAAATCTTCGATTGGGTGGCGAGCTGGGTATGAATCTCCAGCCCGATCACAACTTCCCATTGCATAGTGTTCTCCTCAGAAGCCGGTAGGGGTGCGGGTGTGCCAGTCGGTGTGCAACTGGTACTGGTGCGCCACATTGAGCAGGCGGCCTTCCTGGAAATACGGGGCGAGCAATTGCACGCCGACCGGCAGGCCATCGACGAAACCGGCAGGCATGGACAAGCCCGGCAGGCCCGCGAGGTTGGCGGTGATGGTGTAGAGGTCTTCGAGGTACGCCGCCACCGGGTCGCCGTTCTTGGCGCCGAGTTTCCAGGCAGGGTTCGGCGTGGTGGGGCCGAGGATCACGTCGACTTCTTCAAAGGCCGCCATGAAGTCGTTCTTCACCAGGCGACGGATCTTTTGCGCCTTGAGGTAGTACGCGTCGTAGTAGCCGGCCGACAGTGCGTAGGCGCCGACCATGATGCGGCGTTGTACTTCGGCACCGAAGCCTTCGCCACGCGAGCGTTTGTACAGGTCGGTGAGGTCTTTCGGGTTTTCGCAGCGGTAGCCGAAACGCACGCCGTCGAAACGCGACAGGTTCGAGGAGGCTTCTGCCGGGGCGATCACGTAGTAGGCCGGAATCGCATGCTGGTTGTTCGGCAGGCTGATTTCCTTGATCACCGCGCCGAGCTTCTCCAGCTCTTTGACGCTGTTGTGCACCAACTCGGCGATACGCGGGTCGAGGCCGGCGCTGAAGTATTCCTTCGGCACGCCGATGCGCAGGCCTTTGAGCGAGGTGTTCAGGCTGGCGCTGTAGTCCGGCACTGGCTCATCGATGCTGGTGGAGTCCTGTTTATCGAACCCTGCCATGCCTTGTAACAAAATCGCGCAGTCTTCAGCGGTGCGTGCCAGAGGGCCGCCCTGATCGAGGCTGGACGCGTAGGCGATCATGCCCCAACGGGAAACGCGACCGTAGGTCGGCTTCAAACCGGTGAGGTTGGTGAAGGCCGCCGGCTGGCGGATGGAACCGCCGGTGTCGGTGGCCGTCGCCGCAGGCAGGAAGCGCGCGGCAACCGCGGCAGCCGAGCCACCGGACGAACCGCCGGGCACGTGCTCCAGGTTCCACGGGTTTTTCACCGCGCCGTAGTAGCTCGATTCGTTGGCCGAACCCATGGCGAATTCGTCCATGTTGGTCTTGCCCAGGGTCACGGCCCCGGCGGCAGCCAGCTTGGACACCACGGTGGCGTCGTAGGGTGCTTTAAAGTTGTCGAGCATCTTCGAGCCGCAGCTGGTGCGAATGCCCTGGGTGCAGAACAGGTCTTTGTGGGCGATTGGCGCACCCAGCAGGGCGCCGTTCTCACCGTTGGCGCGACGCACATCGGCGGCCCTGGCCTGGCTCAGGGCCAGTTCTTCGGTGAGGCTGATGAAGCTGTTGACCTTGGGATCCAGCGCGGCGATACGCGCCAGCAGGGTCTTGGTCAGCTCTTCGGAAGAAAACTTTTTGTCGGCGAGACCGCGGGCGATCTCGGCCAGAGTCATGTGATGCATGAAAGGCTCTTTCCCTTTAGTCGATGACTTTCGGAACCAGGTACAGGCCGTTTTCGACCGCTGGCGCGATGGACTGGTAGGCCTCGCGGTTATTTTGCTCGGTCACGACGTCTGCGCGCAGGCGCTGGCTGGCTTCCAGTGGGTGAGCCAGGGGCTCGATGCCGTCGGTGTTCACGGCCTGCATTTGGTCAACCAGCCCGAGAATGCTGTTCAGGGCTGCGGTGGTCTGTGGAAGATCGGCTTCATTAAGGCCAAGCGAGGCCAGATGAGCGATTTTTTCCACGTCGGAGCGTTCAAGCGCCATGGGAATCTCCAGTGGAAAACAGAACGGAGGCTGTCCGTGTGTTAGATTGTCGGAACACTACCGCATTTCTACGGTCTTACGGCCGCGATTGTGGGGTTAGGTGCACAGAAAGTCGGCCAATTTAGCACATTGGCGCCTTGCCCAAAATCCCTGTCGTTGTTAGAGTTTGCCGCACTTTTTTACCCACGCGTTGCCTAGGGTCCCTTTCCCATGTTCAAGAAACTGCGTGGCATGTTTTCCAGCGATCTTTCCATTGACCTGGGCACTGCCAACACCCTTATTTACGTGCGCGAGCGCGGTATCGTCCTGAATGAGCCATCGGTTGTGGCCATTCGGACCCATGGTAATCAGAAAAGTGTCGTTGCCGTCGGCACCGAGGCCAAGCGGATGCTCGGCCGTACACCAGGCAATATTGCTGCCATTCGTCCGATGAAAGACGGCGTGATCGCCGACTTCAGTGTCTGCGAGAAGATGCTGCAGTACTTCATCAACAAGGTTCACGAAAACAGTTTCCTGCAGCCCAGCCCTCGTGTGCTGATCTGCGTCCCCTGCAAATCCACCCAGGTGGAGCGTCGTGCCATCCGTGAATCGGCCCTCGGTGCCGGTGCCCGCGAAGTGTTCCTGATCGAAGAGCCGATGGCTGCTGCGATCGGTGCCGGCCTGCCGGTTGAAGAGGCCCGCGGTTCGATGGTGGTGGATATCGGTGGTGGTACCACTGAAATCGCGCTGATTTCCCTGAACGGTGTGGTGTATGCCGAATCCGTACGTGTAGGCGGCGACCGCTTCGACGAAGCGATCATCACTTATGTGCGTCGTAACTACGGCAGCCTGATCGGCGAATCCACCGCCGAGCGCATCAAGCAGGAAATCGGTACCGCTTACCCGGGCGGCGAAGTGCGCGAAGTCGATGTGCGCGGTCGCAACCTGGCCGAAGGCGTGCCACGTGCCTTTACCCTGAACTCCAATGAAGTGCTGGAGGCTCTGCAAGAGTCCCTGGCCACCATCGTTCAGGCTGTGAAGAGCGCCCTGGAGCAATCGCCGCCGGAGCTGGCTTCCGACATCGCCGAGCGTGGCCTGGTGCTGACCGGTGGTGGCGCCCTGTTGCGCGACCTCGACAAGCTGCTGGCCCAGGAAACCGGCCTGCCGGTGATCGTCGCCGAAGACCCGCTGACCTGCGTCGCCCGTGGCGGTGGCCGTGCACTGGAAATGATGGATAAACACACCATGGACCTGCTCTCCAGCGAATAAGTCTTTGCTGTTTAGCCCATGTTTCGCCCGCAGGCAGCACTTTGCAGTGCTGCCTGTTGGCGTTTATCTTCTTCAATCTGCATCCAGGCCGGTTAGATGCCGTATGAATAAAGAGAACATTTGCCTGGGAGGAGCGGCTTATTAAACCGCTTTTCGCCAAAGGCCCCTCATTGGGCGTGCGCTTATTGGTGCTGGTCGTGCTTTCGGTCGCGCTGATGGTGGTCGATGCCCGCTTTGCACTGCTCAAGCCCGTGCGTAGCCAGATGTCGCTGGTGTTGATGCAGACCTACTGGATCACCGACCTGCCGCAACGTCTGTACCAGGGCGTGGCCAGCCAATTTGGCAGCCGCACTGAGCTGGTCGCCGAAAACGAAAAACTCAAGACCGAAAACCTGCTGTTGCAGGGGCGCATGCAAAAGCTCGCGGCCCTCACCGAGCAGAACGTTCGGCTGCGTGAGTTGCTCAATTCCTCCGCGTTGGTCAATGAAAAGGTCGAAGTGGCCGAGTTGATCGGCATGGACCCAAACCCGTTCACCCATCGCATCATCATCAACAAGGGTGAGCGCGACGGTGTGGTGCTTGGGCAGCCGGTGCTGGATGCCCGTGGCCTGATGGGCCAGGTGGTTGAGCTGATGCCCTACACCTCGCGGGTGTTGCTGCTGACGGACACCACCCACAGCATTCCGGTGCAGGTCAACCGCAACGGCCTGCGTGCGATTGCCAGCGGCACCGGCAACCCCGAGCGCCTGGAGTTGCGCCACGTGGCCGATACCGCCGACATCAAGGAAGGCGACCTGCTGGTCAGCTCCGGCCTGGGTCAGCGCTTCCCGGCGGGCTATCCGGTGGCGACGGTCAAGGAAGTGATCCACGATTCCGGCCAGCCCTTCGCCATTGTGCGCGCCGTGCCGACGGCCGCCCTGAACCGCAGCCGCTACCTGCTGCTGGTGTTCAGCGACAACCGCACCCCGGAAGAGCGCGCCAATGACGCCGCGCAAGCCCAGGAAGCGGAAGACAAGCAAAACGGCACCACGCCAGTGGTTCCAAGTACGGTGCCCAAGCCTGCGTTCGTCGGGCCGCCAGCACCGGTGGCTGCCCCGGCAGCGCCAGTGGCAACACCGGTAAAACCCGCCGCGCATAACGCACGCCCAGCCAAGCCAGCGGCAGCCAAGCCTCCGGCCACCACGCCAGCTACCACGGCGCCCGTTGTGAAGCCTGCGGCCACCGCGCCGGCAACCACACGGCAGAGGGAGGAATAATGGCCGGTACTCATTCACGCAATGGCTGGATCGTATGGCTGACCTTTGCCATTGGCCTGCTGCTCAGCGTTTCGCCACTGCCGCAATTCATGGAAATCCTGCGCCCGCTCTGGCTGGCGTTGTTGCTGGCGTTCTGGGCGCTGAACCTGCCGCACAAGGTCGGCATGGTCACGGCCATGTTCCTGGGCTTGGCGGAAGATGTGCTGTATGGCACCTTGCTGGGCCAGAACGCGTTGATCCTGACCCTGATAACCTTCCTGGTATTGTCGCTGCAGCAGCGTTTGCGCATGTTCCCGATGTGGCAGCAATGCCTGGTGATCCTGGTGATCTTCGGCCTGGCGCAGCTGGTTCAGCTGTGGCTCAGTGCCTTGACCGGCAACCGCCAGCCAACCCTGGCGTTGGTGCTGCCGGCCCTGGTCAGTGCGTTGTTGTGGCCATGGATCAGTTTCGGTCTGCGTGGGTTACGTCGTCGCTATAAAATCAATTGAATGGATTGCGAGGCTCTGCCTGGTTATCGAACTCAACAGGGAGAGTCTGCAATGAATTCGCTTTATCTGGCCTCGGGCTCTCCGAGGCGACGTGAGTTGCTGACGCAGATCGGTGTGCCGTTCACCGTGGTCAGCGCCGCCATTGATGAAACTCCTCTTACCAATGAATCAGCTGTTGCCTACGTCGAGCGTCTCGCTCGCGGCAAGGCAGCGGCGGGTTTTGCTGCGCTTGAGCAAACCTTGGGCGCTTGCGTGCTGGGTGCCGACACGGCCGTGATCGTGGAGGGAAAGATCCTCGGCAAACCGGTCGACCAAGCCGATGCCCTGGCGATGTTGATGGCCTTGGCCGGGCGAGAACACGAAGTCCTGACGGCCATCGCGCTCACGGATGGGCAGCGTAGCGAAACCCAATGTGTAAGTAGTCGTGTACGTTTTCGCGAGGTTTCTGTCGAAGAGGCCACAACCTACTGGCACAGTGGCGAACCCCAGGACAAGGCAGGCGGCTATGCTATTCAAGGCCTGGGTTCGGTGTTTGTCGCCGGTCTCAATGGCAGTTATTCCGCCGTGGTAGGCCTGCCGGTGTGCGAAACCGCGCAACTGCTCGATCAATTCGGCATACCCTGTTGGCAAAACCTTACCGCGCGCTGAACGCGTTACTCCAGCGCCCAGCCTTAAGCGACCGGTCACTATTGTGAAAACGCCTGAACGAGACCCAGCCATGAGTGAAGAGATTCTGATCAATATCACGCCGATGGAATCGCGCGTGGCGGTGGTAGAGAACGGTGTTCTGCAAGAAGTGCACGTCGAGCGTACGCAGAAACGCGGGATTGTCGGCAATATCTATAAAGGCAAGGTGGTGCGCGTTTTGCCGGGCATGCAGGCCGCCTTCGTCGACATCGGCCTGGACCGTGCCGCGTTTATTCATGCTTCGGAAATTTCCCTGCGTGAAGGCAATGCGGTGGAAAGCATCAGTGCCCTGGTGCACGAAGGGCAGAGCCTGGTGGTGCAAGTCACCAAGGACCCCATCGGCTCCAAAGGCGCGCGCCTGACCACCCAGTTGTCGATTCCGTCGCGGTACCTGGTGTACATGCCGCGTACCGCCCACGTCGGTATCTCCCTCAAGATTGAAGACGAAGCCGAGCGTGAGCGCCTGAAAAAGGTGGTCAGCGATTGCGTGGCCGCCGAAGGCATCAAGGAAGCCGGCGGTTTTATCCTGCGCACCGCCGCTGAAGGCGCCGGCGCCGACGAAATCCTCATGGACATCCGCTACCTGCGCCGCCTCTGGGACCAGATCGGCGCGCAGATCAAGACCATCGGCGCGCCGAGCGTCATCTATGAAGACCTGGGCCTGGCGCTGCGCACCTTGCGCGATTTGGTCAGCCCCAAGATCGAGAAAATTCGCATCGACTCGCGGGAAACCTTCCAGCGCACCACGCAATTTGTTGCCGAGCTGATGCCGGAAATTGCCGACCGCCTGGAGCACTACCCCGGCGAGCGGCCGATCTTCGATCTGTACGGCGTCGAAGACGAAATCCAGAAAGCCCTGGAGCGCAAGGTGCCGCTCAAGTCCGGCGGCTACCTGGTGGTGGACCCGGCGGAAGCCATGACCACCATCGACGTCAACACCGGGGCGTTCGTTGGCCATCGCAACCTTGAAGAAACTATCTTCAAGACCAACCTCGAAGCGGCCACCGCGATTGCCCGTCAGCTGCGCCTGCGCAACCTGGGCGGCATCATTATCATCGACTTCATCGACATGGAAGATGAAGAGCACCAGCGCCAAGTGTTGCGCACGTTGGAAAAACAGCTGGAGCGCGATCACGCCAAGACCAACATCATCGGCATCACCGAGCTGGGCCTGGTGCAGATGACCCGCAAGCGCACCCGCGAAAGCCTCGAGCAGGTGCTGTGCGAGCCGTGCAGCAGCTGCCAGGGGCGCGGCAAGTTGAAGACTCCGGAAACGGTTTGCTACGAGATTTTCCGCGAAATCTTACGAGAGGCGCGGGCCTACCAGGCCGAAGGTTATAGAGTGCTTGCCAACCAGAAAGTGGTCGACCGGTTGCTGGACGAAGAGTCCGGCAACGTCGCTGAGCTGGAGGGGTTTATCGGGCGCACGATTCGCTTCCAGGTCGAAACCATGTATTCCCAGGAACAATACGACGTGGTGCTGCTCTGATCCCCATTCGCTTTGCTTTGTTGATTTCGGCTGACCTTGATCCGCCGTCCGCCTATTGCCCTGAGGGTCGCCTGACATGGAGCGTCTAATACGCTTTTTTGCCGCTTTGACCCGTTGGGGCCTGGGCCTGTGCGCCTTGGTGCTGGTGTTGGCTGCGGTGTATGTGAGCCTGGGGCGTGAGCTGAGCCCGCTGGTGGCCGAATACCGCGCTGAAATCGAGGCCAAGGCCCAGGCGGCGGTGGATATGCCGGTGCACATCGGCAGCCTGGAAGGCCGCTGGAGCGGTTTTGCCCCGGTGTTGCTGGCCCACGACGTGATGGTCGGCGAGGGCAGCAGTGCCTTGCGTCTGGACCAGGTCGAAGTGGTGCCGGACCTGTGGGCCAGCCTGATGGCGCGTGAAGTGCGCATCGCGCACCTGCAGGTCAGCGGCCTGCAACTGAGCGTCAAGGAAGATCAGGACGGCCACTGGGCGCTGCAAGGCTTGCCGGTGCAAAATGATCAGCCGCTGGACCCGGAGCAGGTGCTCAAGCGCATGCAGGTGGTCAAGCGCGTGTCGCTGCTCGACAGCCAGGTCACCTTGCAACCCTTCGACCAGCCGCCAAGAACCCTGACCTACGTGGGCTTGAGCTTGCACACCGGCCTCACGCGCCAACGCCTGGACGCCCGTGTAACCCTGCCCGACGGCCAACCCCTGGCCCTGAGCCTGCGCAGCCGTATTCGCGCGAGCCAATGGAAGGATGGCGAGGTCGAGGCCTACCTGAGCCTGCCCCAGAGCGACTGGGCCAAGTGGGTTCCAGCCAAGCTGACCCAGCAGTGGAAGCTCACGCAGTTCAAGGCCGGCGGCGAATTCTGGCTGAGCTGGGCCAAAGGCACTGTGCAAAGCGCGGTGGTGCGCCTCAACTCACCACAGGTGAAGGGCAGCTACGCCGACCGCAAACCTGTGCATATCGAAAACCTGGCCCTGACGGCCTATCTGCAACGCGGTGAAACCGGCCTCAGGGTGCTGTTCGATTCGCTGGCGATGAACCTGGGCGAGACCCGCTGGGAATCGCGCCTGCAAGTGCAGCAAACGCTGGCAACCGACAAGGCCCAGGAAGTCTGGAAGCTGCAGGCTGACCGTCTGGACCTCACGCCCATCACGCCGCTGCTGAATGCGCTGGCACCTTTGCCGGAAGGCTTCGCCAAAACTGTTGAGCACCTCAAGGCCACCGGCCTGCTGCGCAATGTGCTGGTGGATTTCCGTCCCCAGGACAGCACCGACCAGAAAGTCAGCTTCGCCGCCAACCTTGAGCGCGTGGGCTTTGATGCGTATTTCGGTGCGCCGGCTGCGCGCAATGTTTCCGGCAGCATCAGTGGCGACCTGGGCCATGGCGAATTGCGCATGGACAGCAAGGATTTTTCCCTGCACCTCGATCCGATCTTCGCCAAGCCCTGGCAGTACCTCCAGGCCAACGCGCGGCTGACCTGGAAGCTGGATAAAGAAGGCTTCACCCTGATTGCCCCGTATATCAAGGTGCTGGGCGAGGAAGGCAAGATCGCCGCCGACTTCCTGATTCGCCTGCATTTCGACCACAGCCAGGAAGACTACATGGACCTGCGGGTCGGCATGGTCGATGGCGATGGGCGTTTTACGCCCAAGTACCTGCCTGCGGTACTCAGCCCGGCGCTGGATGAGTGGCTGCGTACGGCGATCCTCAAGGGCGCGGTCGACCAGGGTTTTTTCCAGTACCAGGGCTCGTTGAACCACGACGCGCTGCCGGCGGCGCGCAATATCAGCCTGTTCTTCAAAGTGCATGACGCCGAGCTGGCGTTCCAGCCGGGCTGGCCTCATGTAAGCAAGGTCAATGGCGAAGTGTTTGTCGAGGAAACTGGCGTACGCATCCTGGCCAGCAAGGGTCAGTTGCTCGACACCAGGGTCAAGGATATCTACGTCAATATTCCCCACGCCCCGGCGGGTAAGGACAGCCATTTGCTGCTCACCGGTGGGTTTGCCGGCGGGTTGGGCGATGGCTTGAAGATCCTGCAGGAAGCGCCGATCGGCACCGCCTCGACTTTTGCCGGCTGGAAAGGCGAGGGCGACCTGCAAGGCAAGCTCGACCTGGACATTCCGCTGGCCAAGGACGCCGAGCCGAAAATCGTGGTGGACTTCCAGACCGACAAGGCGCGCCTGCAATTGGCCGAGCCGACCCTGGACCTGAGCCAGCTCAAGGGCAATTTCCGCTTCGACAGTGCCAAGGGCCTGAGCGGGCAGAACATTACGGCCCAGGCGTTCGACCGGCCGATCACCGCGCAGATTGTTGCCGATGGCAAGCCGGGCAATATCAGCACGCGCATCACCGCCAAGGGCCAGGTCACGGTCAAACGCCTGACCGACTGGTTAAAAATCAGCCAGCCACTGCCGGTTTCCGGGGATATCCCGTACCAGCTGCAAGTCACTCTGGACGGCGCCGACAGCCAGTTGATGGTCAACTCCAGCCTCAAGGGTGTGGCGGTGGACCTGCCGGCACCGTTCGGCATGCCGGCGAGCCAGGGGCGCGACAGCACATTCCGCATGACCTTGCAGGGCGCCGAGCGGCGTTACTGGTTCGACTATGGCGAGCTGGCGAACTTCACCTTTGCGGCACCTGCGGACAAATTCAACGATGGCCGCGGCGAGTTGTTCCTCGGCGACGGCGATGCCGTGCTGCCGGCTGCCAAGGGCCTGCGTATTCGCGGCGTGCTCTCGGAGCTGGACATCGACCCGTGGCGCAAGCTGGTGAATCAATACGCCGGCAATGACCCGGGCGGCAGCGCCAAGCAACTGCTGAGCAGCGCCGACTTCAAGATCGGAAAGCTTACCGGCCTGGGCACGCAGTTCGATCAGGTCAACCTGCAACTGGACCGTAAGCCCGCCGCCTGGGGCGTGAAGCTCGACAGCCTGCAAGCCAAGGGCAGCGTGAACCTGCCGGACGCCAAGGGCGCGCCGATTGCAATCAACCTGCAATACGTGAAGCTGCCGGCGGTGGACCCGACGGTGCAGGCTGACGAAAACGCCCCGGACCCGCTTGCCAGCATTGATCCCAAGGACATCCCGGCGCTGGATATCAGCATTGATCAGCTGTTCCAGGGGCCGGACCTGGTGGGCGGCTGGTCGCTGAAAATCCGCCCGACCACCAAAGGCCTGACCTTCAATGACCTGGACCTGGGCCTCAAGGGTATGCAGCTCAAGGGCGCCGGTGGCTGGGAAGGCGCTGCCGGCGACAGCAGCAGCTGGTACAAAGGGCGTCTGGACGGCAAGAACATCGGCGATGTGCTCAAGGGGTGGGGGTTTGCGCCAAGCGTGACCAGTGAAGAGTTTCACGTGGACGTGGACGGTCGCTGGCCCGGCTCGCCGGCCTGGGTTGGGCCCAAGCGGTTTTCCGGAAGCCTGGATGCTGCGTTCCGTAAAGGCCAGTTCGTTGAAGTGGAAGGTGGCGCCCAGGCGCTGCGGGTGTTCGGCCTGCTTAACTTCAACTCCATCGGCCGGCGTTTGCGCCTGGACTTCTCGGATCTGCTCGGCAAAGGCTTGAGCTATGACCGGGTCAAAGGTTTGTTGGCTGCCAGCAATGGTGTGTTCGTGACCCGTGATCCGATCACCCTCACCGGGCCGTCGAGCAACCTCGAACTGAACGGCACCCTGGATCTGGTGGCGGACCGTGTCGATGCCAAGCTGTTGGTGACGTTGCCGGTGACCAACAACCTGCCGATCGCCGCGTTGCTCGTCGGCGCACCGGCCATTGGTGGCGCGCTGTTTCTGATCGACAAGCTGATCGGCGATCGTGTTTCGCGCTTTGCCAGCGTGCAATACAAAGTGGAAGGCCCGTGGAAGGACCCGAAAATCACCTTCGACAAGCCATTTGAAAAACCAAACTGAGAGCCTGTGGAGTAGCATGGCCGCATGCCCATTACGGAGTGTCGGCCCATGTCCTTTGCGGTAATTCAAATGGTCAGCCAGAGTGACGTGCTGGCTAACCTGGCCCAGGCCCGGCGTTTGCTGGAGCAGGCGGCAGCGAAGGGGGCGAAGCTGGCAGTACTGCCGGAAAACTTCGCTGCCATGGGCCGTCGCGATGCGGTGGATATCGGTCGCGCCGAGGCGTTGGGTGAAGGGCCGATCCTGCCATGGTTGAAACAGACCGCCCGCGACCTCACCTTATGGATAGTGGCCGGCACCGTGCCGCTGCCGCCCAAGGATCAACCGAACGCCAAACCCAACGCCTGCTCGCTGCTGGTCGATGATCGCGGCGAAGTGGTAGCCCGTTACGACAAGCTGCATCTGTTTGATGTCGATGTCGCCGATGCGCGCGGTCGTTATCGTGAATCCGACGACTATGCTTTCGGTAGCAATGTGGTGGTGGCGGATACGCCGGTGGGGCGGTTGGGCCTGACGGTGTGTTACGACCTGCGCTTCCCGGAGCTGTACAGCGAGTTACGCGCAGCGGGGGCTGAATTGATTACCGCGCCCTCGGCCTTTACCGCCGTGACCGGCGCCGCGCATTGGGACGTGCTGATTCGCGCCCGGGCCATCGAGACCCAGTGCTACCTGCTGGCAGCGGCCCAGGGCGGCGTGCACCCGGGGCCACGGGAAACCTTCGGGCATGCGGCGATTGTCGACCCGTGGGGGCGTGTGCTCACACAACAGGATCAAGGCGAAGCGGTGTTACTGGCCGAACGCGACAGCAGTGAACAGGCGTCGATACGGGCGCGCATGCCGGTGGTCAACCATCGGCGCTTTTTCTCGCAGGGCGCGCAGCGACCTGCTTCAGAACGATGAATTTAAGGCCAAACCTATGAGCGAGTTGTTGTCCTCAGTCAGTGAACACCTCCTGGCACCCGGTGGCGTGACCATCGAAAGTTTGCAAACCGTGCTCGGCGATCTGGCCGGGCCGGGCATCGACGCCGCCGACCTGTATTTCCAGGGGCAGATTTCCGAGTCCTGGGCCCTCGAAGACGGCATCGTCAAGGAAGGCAGCTTCAACCTGGACCAGGGCGTGGGCGTGCGTGCGCAGTCCGGTGAGAAAACCGGTTTTGCCTACAGCAACGCAATCACCCTTGAGGCCCTGGGTCTGGCTGCACGTGCCGCGCGCTCGATCTCGCGGGCCGGGCAAAATGGTACCGTGCAGGCGTTCAGCACCCAGGATGTGGCTCAGTTGTACGCGCCGGATAACCCCCTGGAAGTGATCAGCCGTGCGGAAAAGGTCGACCTGCTCAAGCGTATCGACGCCGCCACACGGGCCCTGGACCCACGTATCCAGCAGGTCACCGTGAGCATGGCCGGCGTGTGGGAGCGCATCCTGGTGGCGTCCACCGACGGTGGGCTGGCGGCGGATGTGCGGCCGTTGGTGCGTTTCAATGTCAGTGTGATCGTCGAGCAGAACGGTCGTCGCGAACGTGGTGGCCATGGCGGCGGCGGGCGTACCGACTACCGCTATTTCCTGGCTGAAGACCGTGCCATGGGCTATGCCCGCGAGGCACTGCGCCAGGCGCTGGTGAACCTGGAAGCTATCCCGGCGCCGGCCGGTACATTGCCGGTGGTGCTGGGGTCGGGTTGGTCCGGCGTGTTGCTCCACGAAGCTGTGGGCCACGGCCTGGAAGGCGACTTCAACCGCAAGGGCAGTTCCGCCTACAGCGGGCGCATGGGCGAGATGGTTGCGTCCAAGCTCTGCACCATTGTCGATGACGGCACCCTGGCCGGTCGCCGTGGTTCGTTGAGCGTGGATGACGAAGGTACGCCGACCGAGTGCACCACCCTGATCGAAAACGGCGTGCTCAAGGGCTACATGCAAGACAAGCTCAACGCCCGCCTGATGGGGGTTGCGCGCACCGGTAACGGCCGTCGCGAATCCTACGCGCACCTGCCGATGCCGCGCATGACCAACACCTACATGCTTGGTGGCGAAAGCGACCCGGCAGAAATCATCGCCTCGGTGAAGCGCGGTATCTACTGCGCCAACCTCGGCGGCGGCCAGGTGGATATCACCAGCGGCAAGTTCGTGTTTTCCACCAGCGAGGCCTACCTGATCGAAGACGGCAAGATTACCGCGCCGGTCAAAGGGGCGACGTTGATTGGTAACGGGCCGGAAGCCATGAGCAAGGTTTCGATGGTCGGTAACGATCTGTCGCTGGACAGCGGCGTGGGCACATGCGGGAAAGATGGGCAGTCGGTGCCGGTGGGTGTCGGCCAGCCAACGCTGAAAATTGATGCGATCACCGTGGGTGGCACGGGGTCGTAAGCGGTGGAGCTTCGGGTGGCGAAGATCGCCACCCGGGGAAGGGCATCAACGCAGGCCGCGTTGAGTCTCGTCCAGCTCACGGATGTACTTGAAGATTTTACGGCTGGTGGCCGGCGCCTTGTTATGCGCCTGCTCGTGCTGGGCCTGACGGATCAGGGAGCGCAGTTGCTGGCGGTCCGCATCCGGGTAGTCCAGCACGAATTTCTCCAGCACCGCGTCATCGCCCGCGATCAGGCGGTCACGCCAACGCTCCAGGTTATGGAAGCGTTCGTTGTACTGGCGAGTGGAGGCATCGGTTTGATCAAGCAAGGCCAGAATGGCGTCAGTGTCCTGATCGCGCATCAGCTTGCCGATGAACATGATGTGCCGTTTACGCGCGATATTCGCGGTGTGCTTGGGAGCATCCGCAAGCGCCCGGCGCATTTCGTCGGTCAGTGGCAGTTTTGCAATCAAATCTTTCTTGAGCGTTGTAAGGCGCTCGCCGAGGTCAACCAGAGCATGCAGCTCGCGTTTGACCTGGGTTTTGCTTTTCTCCCCATCGAGGGAGTCGTCGTAAGAATCAACCATGGTGGCAGTCCGCAAAGAAACGCCGCCATGATAACCAGTCGGGGGCCGCTTGTCCGGCCCGGTCGCTCGATGGCCTTAACCGAAAGCAGAATTTGAGTGGAGAAAACCATGAGTGCAGCCCAAAGCGTCGGTCCGCAAGCGTTACCGGCACTGCAGGAACAAGTCGAGCAGATCATCGCCGAGGCCAAGCGCCAGGGGGCCAGTGCCTGCGAAGTCGCGGTTTCTCTCGAGCAGGGGCTGTCGACGTCGGTGCGCCAGCGGGAAGTGGAAACCGTCGAATTCAACCGCGACCAGGGCTTTGGCATCACCTTGTACGTAGGCCAGCGCAAGGGCTCGGCGAGTACCTCGGCCAGTGGCCCGGACGCGATTCGCGAAACGGTCGCCGCCGCATTGGCGATTGCCAAGCACACCTCCGAGGATGAAAGCTCGGGCCTGGCCGACAAGGCGCTGATGGCCAAGGACCTCAAGGACTTTGACCTCTACCACGCCTGGGACATCACGCCTGAGCAGGCCATCGAACAGGCACTGACCTGTGAAGCGGCGGCGTTCGACGCCGATGCCCGCATCAAGAACGCCGATGGCACCACGTTGAGCACGCATCAAGGTTGCCGTGTATATGGCAACAGCCATGGTTTTATCGGCGGTTACGCCTCCACCCGCCATAGCTTGAGCTGCGTGATGATTGCCGAGGCCAATGGCCAGATGCAACGTGACTACTGGTACGACGTGAACCGTCAGGGCGACCTGCTGGCAGACCCGGCCAGCATTGGCCGGCGTGCTGCGCAACGTGCCGCAAGCCGCCTGGGCGCGCGCCCGGTGCCGACCTGCGAAGTGCCGGTGTTGTTCTCGGCCGAACTGGCCGGCGGTTTGTTCGGCAGCTTCCTCGGCGCGATTTCCGGCGGCAACCTGTATCGCAAGTCGTCGTTCCTGGAAGGGGCAATCGGCCAGCAGCTGTTTCCGCAGTGGCTGACCATCGATGAGCGACCGCACCTGATGCGCGCCATGGGCAGCTCGTCTTTCGACGGCGATGGCTTGGCGACCTATGCCAAGCCGTTTGTCGAGAAGGGCGAGCTGGTGTCCTACGTGCTCGGTACTTACTCCGGTCGCAAGCTCGGTCTGCCCAGCACTGCCAACGCCGGTGGCGTGCATAACCTGTTTGTGACCCATGGCGATGAAGATCAGGCGGCGCTGTTGCGTCGCATGGGCCGTGGCCTGCTGGTAACCGAATTGATGGGCCATGGCCTGAACATGGTCACGGGGGATTATTCCCGTGGCGCCGCAGGCTTCTGGGTGGAAAACGGCGAAATTCAATTCGCCGTCCAGGAAGTCACCATCGCCGGTAATATGCGCGATATGTTCAAGCAAATTGTTGCCGTCGGTAATGACCTGGAACTGCGCAGCAACATTCGCACCGGGTCGGTGCTGATCGAGCGGATGACCGTAGCCGGTAGCTGATCCGCTCCACGGCACAAAAAAAAGACGCGCTATCCCTGGGATAGCGCGTTTTTTTTATGCCTGAGTTTCAGGCTGATCACATTGCCGCCATTGCGTTGATTCTCAATATCATTTAATAATAAATATCATTACCGAATGAGTGTGGATCATGAGTTCTGTCCTGCATGAGGATCCCTACCTGGAGAGCTGGCGCTGGATGAGTCGTCAGATTCGCTGTGGCCTCGATCCCAATGAACCTCGCCTGATCGAACATTACCTCAATGAGGGTCGATACCTGGCGTGTTGCACGGCCACCCACCCGTGGACGATCGCCGAAACGGCATTTCGCCTGCTCATCGACACCGCCAGCGATATTGCGCTGCCGTGGCACTGGCGATCCACCTGCCTCGACCAGGCCTGGCGCCCCCTGCGCGACCTGGAAAAACTCTCTCACTGTGCCTGCCGCCTCAAGCGCTGGCAGACCTTTGCCTGGCAATTGGCGACCTGCGAATTGCTGCCCTCCATTTCTGTTTCTGACCTGGTGCAAGGATCTAACGATGATTAGGGTCTGCCATCACTTATTTCCTGTGCCGCGCCGGGCCTGCAATCGCGCAGGGCAAGGCTGCGTTGCAGTCCTTGGCAAGGGAACAACCATTACCAGCGGACTGCGCCTTGCCTGGCCCGCTTTCAGACCTCAACGCGACACAGGAAATAAGTGATGGCAGACCCTAACACCCGTATCGAACGCGACAGCATGGGCGAACTGCAAGTACCTGCCGAGGCCCTGTATGGCGCCCAGACCCAGCGCGCGGTGAACAATTTCCCGATCAGCCACCAACGCATGCCGGCGCAATTCATTCGCGCCCTGATCCTGGCCAAGGCTGCCGCCGCCAAGGTCAACGTCGACCTCAAGCAAATCAGCGCAGGGCAGGGCAAGGCGATTGTCGATGCCGCCCAAGGCTTGCTGGAAGGTGATTTCATGCAGCACTTCCCGGTGGATATCTTCCAGACCGGTTCCGGCACCAGCTCCAACATGAATGCCAACGAAGTGATTGCGACCCTCGCCAGCCGCTTGCTGGGTGAGGCGGTCAACCCTAACGACCACGTCAACTGTGGTCAAAGCAGCAACGACATCATCCCGACCACCATCCACGTCAGCGCCGCACTGGTGCTGCATGAGCAGACACTGCCGGCGCTGCTGCACCTGGTGCAGGTGATCGAGCAAAAGGCCGAAGAGGTTCACCCGTTCATCAAGACCGGCCGCACCCACCTGATGGACGCGATGCCGGTACGCATGAGCCAGGTACTCAATGGCTGGGCGCAGCAGCTCAAGGCCAACATTGGCCATCTGCAAGACTTGCTGCCAAGCCTGCAAGCCCTGGCCCAGGGCGGCACGGCGGTAGGTACCGGGATCAACGCACATCCCGAATTCGCCGCGCGTTTCAGCCAGCAGCTGAGCAGCCTGACCGACGTGAAATTCACGCCGGGCAAGAATCTGTTCGCACTGATTGGTTCCCAGGACACCGCCGTAGCGGTCTCCGGCCAATTGAAGGCCACCGCCGTATCGCTGATGAAAATCGCCAACGACCTGCGCTGGATGAACTCCGGCCCCTTGGCCGGCCTCGGCGAAATCGAGCTGGAAGGCCTGCAGCCTGGCTCATCGATCATGCCGGGCAAGGTCAACCCGGTCATCCCGGAAGCCACCGCCATGGTGGCCGCGCAGGTTATCGGCAATGACACGGTGATCACCGTTGCCGGTCAATCGGGCAACTTCGAACTGAACGTGATGCTGCCGATCATCGCTCAGAATCTGCTCAGCAGCCTTGAACTGCTGGCCAACTCCAGCCGCCTGCTGGCGGACAAGGCAATTGCCAGCTTCAAGGTCAACGAAGCCAAGCTCAAGGAAGCGCTGTCGCGCAACCCGATCCTGGTGACCGCGCTCAACCCGATCATTGGTTACCAAAAGGCTGCTGAAATCGCCAAGAAGGCCTATCAGCAAGGCCGTCCGGTGATTGATGTGGCACTCGAGCACACCGACTTGCCCCGTAGCCAACTGGAGATCCTGCTGGACCCGGAAAAGCTCACGGCCGGCGGCGTGTAATCACCGACCCTGCTTTGGAGGCTCACCATGGAGCACTGGAAACGCACGATCGAACGGGCCAATCGCTGCTTTATGGCGGGCGAGCTGGTTGACGCTCGCGAGGCTTACTTGCAAGCCCTGGCCCTGGCCCAGGTGTTGTTCGAACGCTGGGCGGATGCCGACGAAGCAGTGGCGGCTTGCGTCATTTCCCATCACAACCTGGCGGATCTGCACCTGCGGCTTAACCAGCCGGAAGAAAGCGCGGAGTACCTCTGCGCGATTCACCAGCGCTTGCTGCAGACCATGCAGGACCCGCGCCTCAGCCCGCAATTGCGTGAGGCGGCCCTGCGCCAGAGCAGCAAGACCTACGTTGAATTGTTGAACTTCATCAGCGATCACGGTGAGTACCCACGCACCCATCGCTTGTTGGGCGGTACTGCGACGCAACCGACCACGTCTCAATACGGAGCACACTGATATGACCTACACCTTGCCTGCATTGCCTTACGCCTACGATGCCCTGGAACCGCATATCGATGCGCAAACCATGGAGATTCACTACACCAAGCACCACCAGACCTACATCAACAACCTCAATGCCGCGGTCGAGGGCACTGAGTTCGCCGGCTGGCCGGTGGAAAAGCTGGTCTCCAGCGTCCAGCAATTGCCGGAAAAACTGCGTGCTGCGGTGATCAACCAGGGCGGCGGCCATGCCAACCACTCGCTGTTCTGGGCGGTGATGTCGCCTAAAGGCGGCGGCAAGCCAGAGGGCGCGCTGGGCAAGGCCATCGACGAGCAAGTGGGTGGTTTCGACAGCTTTAAAGAAGCGTTCACCAAGGCTGCACTGACCCGTTTCGGCAGCGGTTGGGCGTGGCTGAGCGTTACTCCGCAAAAGACCCTGGTGGTGGAAAGCAGCGGCAACCAGGACAGCCCGCTGATGAACGGCAATACGCCGATCCTCGGCCTGGACGTCTGGGAGCACGCTTACTACCTGCGCTACCAGAATCGTCGTCCGGAATACATCAACGCCTTCTACAGTGTTATCAACTGGCCGGAAGTTGCCGCGCGCTATCAGGCCGCTTTGGCCTGATATCTATCTCCATAACAAGATCTAAGGCCGACTATGGGCACTGAAACACTGGCGATCAGCAGCGGGCGAATGTTTCGTTATGCGTTTGGCTCGCTGCTGCTATTGGCAGGTACTGCATTGCTGGTGGCCCACGGGCTGGCCTGGCTGAACCTCGAACCGCGCATCCTGCGCGCCTTGCAGGGCGGGGCAATTTGCGCGCTCGGTACGGCGCTTGGCGCCGTGCCCGTGCTGGTGATCCGGCGGATGCCGGTGGCGCTGAGCGATACATTGCTGGGGTTTGGTGCCGGGGTGATGCTGGCGGCGACGGCGTTTTCGCTGATTGTGCCGGGCATTGCTGCCGCTGAAAGCCTGGGGCTGTCGCCTTGGGGGGCCAGTGGCCTGATCAGTTTCGGCATCATGCTGGGGGCGTTCGGGCTGTATCTGGTGGATCGCAAGGTCTCCGGCGCCAGCCCGGAAATGCTGGTCGGTACGCCGGACAAACCGGTGATCCCTCCGCGCATCTGGCTGTTCGTGTTTGCCATCATCGCCCACAACATACCGGAAGGCATGGCCGTGGGCGTCTCCGCCGGCGGTGGCATGCCGGACGCCGACAGCCTGGCCATGGGCATTGCCTTGCAGGACGTGCCCGAAGGCCTGGTGATTGCGTTGGTATTGGCCGGGGCGGGAATGTCGCGGGTCAAGGCCTTCCTGATCGGGGCAGCATCAGGCCTGGTAGAGCCGGTATTCGCCGTGCTCTGTGCCTGGCTGGTGAGCCTGGCCGAGGTGTTGTTGCCTTTGGGCCTGGCGCTGGCCGCTGGTGCGATGCTGTTGGTGGTGACCCACGAAGTGATCCCTGAGTCGCGCCGCAACGGTCACGAAAAGCTCGCCAGCCTCGGGTTGTGCATCGGGTTCTGCTTGATGATGGTGATGGATACAGCGTTGGGGTGAAGCGCTTGGGCTTCACACCTGTCTCAAAGGGTGGGTTTACTCACCCTCATCAAAGAAGTTATTGATCAACGCCACCAAGGCGTCCATCGCTTCCTGCTCCTGCTCACCTTCCGTCTTCAGGTGAATCTTGGTGCCCTTGCCGGCTGCCAACATCATCATGGCCATGATGCTTTTGCCATCGACCATGGACTCTGCGGTGCGTCCGGCGCGGATCTGGCAGGGAAACTGCCCGGCGACGCCGACGAATTTTGCCGAGGCGCGGGCGTGCAAGCCCAGCTTGTTGATGATTTCAATTTCCAGAGCGGGCATCGCGGGGGTGTTCCTTTCAGCTAAGGTCGCGGTGGCGAACCTGGACGTTCTTGAGGGTTCGTTGCAGCACCTGGCCCAGGCGCTCTGTCAGGTAGACAGAGCGGTGGTGGCCGCCGGTGCAGCCGATGGCAATGGTCACATAAGCGCGGTTACTTGCGGCAAAGCGCGGCAACCATTTGAGCAGGTAGCTGGAGATGTCCTGGAACATCTCCTCCACATCCGGCTGTGCGGCCAGGTACTCGGCCACCGGTTGATCCAGCCCGGATTGCTCACGCAGTTCCGGCTTCCAATAGGGGTTGGGCAGGCAGCGCACGTCAAACACCAGGTCGGCGTCCACCGGCATGCCACGCTTGAAGCCAAAAGACTCCACCAGGAACGCCGTGCCGGGCTCGGGCTGGTTCAGCAGGCGCAACTTGATGGCATCGCGCAGCTGATACAGGTTGAGGCTGGTGGTGTTGATCTTGAGGTCGGCGAGGTCAATGATCGGCCCGAGCAGCTTGGTTTCGTCTTCGATGGCCTCGGCCAGTGAGCGATGGGGGCTGCTGAGGGGGTGGCGTCGACGGGTTTCGGAGAAGCGCTTGAGCAGCGTTTCTTCGTCGGCATCCAGGTACAGCACATCACAGTGAATGTGCTTGGCCCGCACTTCTTCGAGCAATTGCGGGAATCGCTCAAGGTGGCTGGGTAGGTTGCGGGCATCAATCGAAACGGCAACCAGCGGCTGCGCCAGTTCGGTGTGGATCAAGGCGCGTTCGGCAAGTTCCGGCAGCAGGCCGGCGGGCAGGTTGTCGATGCAATAGAAACCGTTGTCCTCAAGAACATTGAGGGCGGTGCTTTTACCCGAGCCGGAGCGGCCGCTGACGATGATCAAACGCATGGTTACTGCCCGCTTTGTTCATCCAGGACAACCTGGTACAGCGCCTCGTTGCTGCTGGCACCTCGCAGTTTGTCGCGTACTTCCTTGCGGTCGAGCATGCTGGCGATCTGCCGAAGCAGTTCCAGGTGCGCATCGGTGGCGGCCTGCGGGACCAGCAGTACAAACAGCAGGTCAACCGGTGCACCGTCGATGGCGTCGAAATCGATGGGAGCGTCCAGGTGCAGCAGGGCGCTGACCGGTGTATCGCAGCCTTTGAGGCGGCAGTGAGGGATGGCGATGCCGTTGCCAAAACCCGTGGAGCCGAGTTTTTCACGGGCAATCAGAGCCTCGTAGACATCTTGCATCTCCAGCTCAGGCACTTCGCGGCTGATCAGGTTGGCAATCTGTTCGAGGGCTTTCTTCTTGCTGCCGCCCGGCGCGTTCACAAGGGAACGGCCGGGGGTCAGGATGGTTTCAAGTCGGATCATGGGGGGAGAGTTAACGACCTGTACCTTGCATCAGGTGCAGATTCTTTTCCTTATGCTTTATGAGTTGGCGGTCCAGCTTGTCGTAGAGCGAGTCAATCGCCGCGTACATGTCCTCATGTTCCGCATTGGCGACGAGCTTGGCATTCGGTACGTGCAGGGTGGCCTCGATTTTCTGCTTGAGCTTATCGACCTCCATGATGACCTGCACGTTGGTGATCTTGTCAAAATGCCCCGCAAGCTTGTTCAACTTGCTCTCGGTGTATTCACGCAGGGGTTTGGTGACTTCCAGCTGGTGTCCACTGATGTTGACTTGCATACAGCTTCTCCTTCGTTGCCAGTGCATAAAGCGGTGGGCAGGAATACCCACCACTGGAACGCTGTGGCCCGCCCGTCACATCAAACGCTTACGCTCGCTGGAAGGCGCGATCCCAAGGGACTCGCGGTACTTGGCGACGGTTCGACGGGCGACCTGAATGCCTTGTGCCTCCAGTAAACCAGCGATCTTGCTGTCACTCAACGGCTTTTTCTGATTTTCCGCGGCAACCAGTTTTTTGATGATCGCGCGGATCGCCGTGGACGAGCATTCACCGCCTTCGGAGGTGCTGACGTGGCTGGAGAAAAAGTATTTCAGTTCATAAATACCCCGTGGGGTATGCATGAATTTTTGCGTGGTCACCCGGGAAATCGTCGATTCGTGCATGCCTACCGCCTCGGCGATATCGTGCAGCACCAGCGGTTTCATTGCTTCGTCGCCGTATTCCAGGAAGCCGCGCTGGTGCTCGACGATCTGCGTGGCGACTTTCATCAGGGTTTCGTTACGGCTTTGCAGGCTCTTGATGAACCAGCGCGCTTCCTGCAACTGGTTGCGCATGAAGGTGTTGTCGGCGCTGGTGTCGGCGCGGCGTACAAAGCCTGCGTATTGCGGGTTGACCCGCAGGCGTGGCACCGACTCCTGGTTCAGCTCCACCAGCCAGCGCTCGTTGTCCTTGCGCACGATAACGTCAGGCACGACGTATTCGGCTTCGCTGGACTCGATCTGCGAGCCTGGGCGCGGGTTGAGGCTCTGTACCAGCTCGATGATCTGGCGCAGGTCGTCTTCCTTGAGCTTCATGCGGCGCATCAGCTGGCTGTAGTCGCGGGCGCCGAGCAAGTCGATGTAGTCGGTGACCAGGCGCTGTGCCTCGGCGAGCCAAGGAGTTTTGGCGGGCAGCTGGCGCAGTTGCAGCAGCAGGCATTCGCTGAGGGAGCGCGCGCCGATGCCGGCGGGCTCGAACTGCTGGATACGGTGCAGGACGGCCTCGATCTCGTCCAGCTCGATGTCCAGCTCCGGGTCGAAGGCTTCAAGGATCTCTTCGAGTGTTTCGTCCAGATAACCCTGGTTGTTGATGCAGTCGATCAGGGTTACGGCGATCAGGCGATCAGTATCCGACATCGGCGCCAGGTTCAGTTGCCACAGCAAATGGCTCTGCAGGCTTTCGCCGACGGAGGTGCGGGTGGTGAAGTCCCACTCGTCATCGTCATTGCTGGGCAGGCTGCTGGCGCTGGTCTGGTAGACGTCCTCCCAGGCGGTGTCCACCGGGAGTTCGTTGGGAATGCGTTCGTTCCAGTCGCCTTCCTCAAGGTTATCCACCGTAGGGGCGGTTTCCTGGTAGGAGGGTTCCTGCACGTCGGAGTTGGGTTTTTGCTCTATGTTGTCGGCCAGCGGGTCTGCATTATCGAAGTCGTCGCCTTCTTCCTGGCGTTCGAGCATCGGATTGGACTCCAGGGCCTCCTGGATTTCCTGTTGCAGGTCCAGGGTCGACAATTGGAGTAGGCGGATGGCCTGTTGCAGCTGCGGTGTCATCGTCAGCTGCTGGCCCATTCTCAGGACTAGCGATGGTTTCATGGCAGGGGCTTAACACCTTATTCGCCGGCGCAATGCGCCATCCACGACAGGGCGCGTGAGCGCCAAACATAAGCAAATTATATGCCTGATATCGGGGGCTTTGCCTAGAGCGCGGTAACAATAAAAATATGGAGGTTTTCATTGACGCCCGCGCTTCGGGCAAACGACCTGCCACCGCCAGTTGTAACAGGCAGCTTTACAGGCGGAACTCGTGACCCAGGTACACTTCCTTGACCAGTTCATTGGCCAGGATAGTGGCGGAATCGCCTTCGGCGATCAGCTGGCCATCGTTCACGATATACGCGGTCTCGCAGATATCGAGGGTCTCACGCACGTTGTGGTCGGTGATCAGCACACCGATACCCTTGGCCTTGAGATGATGGATGATCTGCTTGATGTCGCCGACCGAGATCGGGTCGACGCCGGCAAACGGTTCGTCCAGCAGGATGAACTTGGGCGCCGTGGCCAGGGCGCGGGCGATCTCCACGCGGCGGCGTTCACCACCGGACAGGCTCATGCCGAGGTTGTCGCGAATGTGGTTGATGTGGAATTCCTGCAGCAGGCTTTCCAGCTCCTTGCGGCGGCCGTCACGGTCGAGTTCCTTTCGGGTCTCGAGGATCGCCATGATGTTGTCGGCTACCGACAGCTTGCGGAAGATCGACGCCTCTTGTGGGAGATAGCCGATACCGGCACGGGCGCGGCCGTGCATGGGCTGGTGGCTGACGTCCAAGTCGTCGATCAGCACGCGACCCTGGTCCGCCTGGACCAGGCCGACGATCATGTAGAAGCAGGTGGTCTTGCCGGCGCCGTTGGGGCCGAGCAAGCCGACGATCTGGCCGCTGTCGATCGACAGGCTGACGTCGCGCACGACCTGACGGCTTTTATAGGCCTTGGCCAGATGCTGGGCTTTCAGGGTTGCCATTACTCGGCCTTCTTCTTCGGCTGGATAACCATGTCGATGCGTGGGCGTGGTGCAGTCACCTTGGAGCCATTGGCACGACCGGCGTTAGCGATCTGTTTCACGGTGTCATAGGTGATTTTCTCACCTTCCGTGGAGTTGCCGTCGGGGCTGAGTACTTTAGCCTGGTCGATCAGCACGATGCGGTTCTGCTGGGCGTGGTACTGAATGGTCTTGCCGTAGCCCTTCATCGGGCCGGTGTCGGCAGCGGACTGCTTCTGTTCGAAGTAAGCCAGGTTGCCTACCGAGGTCACGACGTCGATATCACCGCTCTGGGTGCGCGTCAGTGTCACGGTGTTACCGGTGATCTTCATCGACCCTTGGGTGATGATGACGCCGCCGGTGTAGGTGGCAACACCTTGCTTGTCATCCAACTGCGCATCGTCAGCCGAGATGTGGATCGGTTGCTGGCTATCGTTCGGCAGAGCCCAGGCGCTCACGCTTCCCAGTGCTGCGCCCAGACCGAGCAAAATAGGGAGAGTTTTAACGAGCCTCATACTGTCCTCTTACGTTCGATAGCAGGTGTATCCTGCTTTCTTTCAAATACGCTTTCATTCCCTTGCCAGTCGATACACCGCCAGCGCCGTCGATTCTAACGTCTTGCTCGGTCTGCGCATATTGCTTCTGCGGGAATACGGTCATGCGACTGCTGGTAATCACGGTCTCACGTTTTTTATCGTCGGTGCGCGCAACGCGTACCGAGTCGATCAGTTCCACCTCGGTACCGTCCGGGTTGACCTCGCCACGCTTGCTGGTGACGTGCCATGGGAATTCGGTGCCGCGGTAAATGTTCATGTCCGGGTTGGTCAGCAGGGTGACTTCGGTAGCCTTCAAATGCTCGACCTTGTCCGACGTCATCTCGTACTGAACCTTGCCATCAGGCAGGAACTGCACGCTCTTGGCGTTGATGGCGTAGTAATCGATAGCCCCTTCGTCAACCTGCGCCGCAGGCTGGTCGAGGAAGCGCTCCGGGCTGATATTCCAGTAGCCCACTGCGAGAAACAGCGCGGCGATGACCCCGAATAGCAGGATGTTACGAATCTTTTTACTCAGCATAAAACGCTCTATAAGTAGGCGGCGTGGGCTGCATCAAGGCTGCCCTGGGCGCGCAGAATCAGCTCGCAGAACTCGCGTGCGGCACCTTCGCCACCCCGCGCGGTGGTGATACCGTGGGCATGCTCACGCACGAACGACGCCGCATTGGCGACGGCCATGCCCAGGCCGACTCGGCGAATGACCGGCAGGTCAGGCAGATCATCACCCAAATAGGCGACCTGCTCATAGCTTAGGTTGAGTTGGCCAAGAAGCTCGTCCAGAACCACCAGTTTATCCTCGCGGCCCTGATACAGGTGAGGAATCCCCAGGTTTTGTGCGCGGCGTTCCACAACGGGGGTTTTTCTGCCGCTGATAATCGCTGTTTGCACGCCCGAAGCCATCAGCATCTTGATGCCTTGGCCGTCGAGGGTGTTGAACGTCTTGAATTCGCTGCCGTCTTCGAGGAAGTACAGGCGGCCATCGGTCAGCACGCCGTCGACGTCGAAAATCGCCAGCTTGATGTTTTTGCCGCGTTGCATCAGGTCGCTGGTCATTTACATCACTCCCGCACGCAGCAAGTCGTGCATATTCAGGGCGCCAATCGGGTGGTCGTTGGCATCAACCACCACCAGCGCGCCAATCTTGTGGTCTTCCATGATCTTCAAGGCTTCGGCCGCCAGCATCTCGGGGCGTGCAGTCTTGCCGTGAGGGGTCATCACCGCGTCGATGGTGGCCGTATGGATGTCGATGGTGCGGTCCAGGGTGCGGCGCAAGTCGCCGTCGGTGAAGACCCCGGCCAGTCTGCCGTCGGTTTCCAGGATGACGGTCATGCCCAGGCCCTTGCGGGTCATTTCCATCAGCGCGTCCTTCAGCAACGTGCCGCGTTGGACGTGGGGCAATTCATCGCCCGAGTGCATGACGTTTTCCACTTTAAGCAGCAAGCGGCGACCCAGTGCGCCGCCTGGGTGGGAAAACGCGAAATCTTCGGCGGTAAAACCACGGGCTTCCAGCAGCGCCACGGCCAGGGCGTCGCCCATGACCAGGGCGGCGGTGGTGGAGGAGGTCGGTGCAAGGTTCAGCGGGCAGGCTTCGTGGGCCACGTGAACATTCAGGTTCACTTCGGCGGCCCTGGCCAGTGTCGATTCCGGGTTGCCGGTGACGCTGATCATCTTGATGCCCAGGCGCTTGATCAGCGGCAGCAGGGTTACGATTTCGTTGGTGGTGCCGGAGTTGGACAGGGCCAGGATGATGTCATCCTTGGTGATCATGCCCATGTCGCCATGGCTGGCTTCGGCCGGGTGCACAAAAAAAGCGGTGGTCCCGGTGCTCGCCAGGGTGGCGGCGATCTTGTTGCCGACGTGGCCCGACTTGCCCATGCCGACTACGACAACGCGGCCTTTGCTGGCCAGAATCATCTCGCAGGCGCGTACGAAATCCGCGTCGATATGGGCCAGCAAGCCTTCTACGGCTTCAAGCTCTAGGCGGATGGTGCGTTGTGCGGATTGAATAAGGTCGCTGGATTGGCTCATGTCTGAAATCGTATAGCCTGACGAAAAGTCGGCGATTATAGCGGTAATGATCGATTCCCTCACGCAAGTTCGTCAGGCTTTATTTACCGACTGCCCGAGATTCCATTCTCATTAACACAGCCAGCAACGTTTTTTCCCTGTCCTGGATCTGAACAAGCGCTGTTCCGGCCTTGGGCGCGTTGTACCAGCAGTGATATAGTTCGCCGCCAGCCCGGTCCGCCCAGCCCATATGGCTATTTATTGCGCAGGCGTTGCAAACGTTTGTCGCAAGCGTGGTGTCTGAGTGAGAGGCTGCATCCCAAGGAGTTTAGATGAGTGCCGATAACGCCTACGCGGTCGAGCTGAAGGGACTGACCTTCAAGCGCGGGACGCGCAGCATCTTCAATAACGTCGATATTCGCATTCCCCGCGGCAAGGTCACGGGCATCATGGGGCCTTCCGGTTGCGGTAAGACCACCCTGTTGCGTCTGATGGGCATGCAATTGCGCCCCACCGCCGGCGAAGTGTGGGTCAACGGCCAGAACCTGCCGACGTTGTCGCGCAGCGATCTGTTCGATGCGCGCAAGCACATGGGCGTGCTGTTCCAGAGCGGTGCGCTGTTCACCGACCTGGATGTATTCGAGAACGTAGCGTTTCCGCTGCGGGTGCATACCCAGCTGTCCGATGAAATGATTCGTGACATCGTGTTGCTGAAACTCCAGGCCGTGGGCCTTCGCGGTGCCATCGACCTGATGCCCGACGAACTCTCTGGCGGCATGAAGCGCCGTGTGGCCCTGGCCCGTGCGATTGCCCTCGACCCGCAGATCCTCATGTACGATGAGCCCTTCGTTGGCCAGGACCCCATTGCCATGGGCGTGCTGGTACGCCTGATCCGCCTGCTCAACGATGCGTTGGGCATCACCAGCATCGTTGTTTCCCACGACCTTGCAGAAACCGCGAGCATTGCCGATTACCTCTATGTAGTAGGCGATGGCCAGGTACTGGGGCAAGGCACGCCTGAAGAACTGATGAACGCCGACAACCCGCGTATTCGCCAATTCATGACCGGCGATCCCGATGGCCCTGTGCCTTTTCACTTTCCGGCAGCGGATTACCGCTCAGATCTTCTGGGGAAGCGCTGATGCGCAAGACATCTCTAATCGAAAAGGTCCGCCTTTTCGGTCGCTCCGGCATCGACATCGTCGAAGTGCTGGGCCGTTCGACGATTTTCCTGTTCCACGCCCTGCTCGGTCGCGGCGGCATTGGCGGCGGCTTTGGCCTGCTGATCAAGCAACTGCATTCGGTGGGCGTGATGTCCCTGGTGATCATCGTGGTCTCCGGGGTGTTCATCGGCATGGTGCTGGCGTTGCAGGGCTTCAATATCCTGTCCAGCTACGGTTCGGAGCAGGCGGTGGGGCAGATGGTCGCCCTGACGCTGCTGCGTGAGCTGGGGCCGGTGGTCACTGCGTTGTTGTTCGCCGGGCGTGCGGGTTCCGCGCTGACCGCCGAAATCGGCAACATGAAGTCCACCGAGCAGTTGTCCAGCCTGGAAATGATCGGCGTGGACCCGCTCAAATACATTGTTGCCCCGCGCCTGTGGGCCGGCTTCATTTCCCTGCCGCTGCTGGCGATGATCTTCAGCGTGGTGGGTATCTGGGGCGGTTCGTGGGTGGCGGTGGACTGGCTGGGCGTCTATGACGGCTCCTACTGGGCCAACATGCAGAACAGCGTGACCTTCACGGGTGACGTGCTCAACGGCATCATAAAGAGCATCGTCTTCGCCTTTGTAGTGACCTGGATCGCCGTATTCCAAGGCTACGACTGTGAGCCCACTTCAGAAGGGATCAGTCGCGCCACCACCAAGACCGTTGTGTACGCCTCGCTGGCGGTACTGGGCCTTGACTTCATTTTGACCGCCTTGATGTTTGGAGATTTCTGATGCAAAACCGCACTGTGGAAATCGGTGTCGGCCTTTTCTTGCTGGCTGGCATCCTGGCTTTATTGTTGCTGGCCCTGCGAGTCAGTGGCCTGTCGGCCAGCCCCACCGCCGATACTTATAAACTTTACGCGTACTTCGACAATATCGCCGGTTTGACTGTCAGAGCTAAAGTGACCATGGCCGGTGTGACCATCGGCAAGGTCACGGCAATCGATCTGGATCGCGACAGCTTCACCGGGCGAGTGACCATGCAACTGGACAAGAAGGTAGATAATCTGCCGACCGACTCCACTGCATCTATCCTCACTGCGGGTCTGCTGGGTGAGAAGTACATCGGTGTCAGCGTGGGTGGGGAAACAGCCCTGCTCAAGGATGGTTCGACAATCCACGACACACAGTCGTCGTTGGTACTTGAAGACCTGATCGGTAAATTCCTGCTCAATACGGTCAATAAAGACGCTAAATGAGGAATCTGTACATGATCTCTACCTTGCGACGTGGCCTCCTGGTACTGCTGGCAGCGCTGCCGTTGATGGCCAACGCGGCAGGTTCTGCCCACGAACTGGTGCAGGACACTACCAACAAGATGTTGGCTGACCTGACTGCCAATAAAGAGCAGTACAAGCAAGATCCGACCAAGTTCTATGACGCACTGAACACCATTGTGGGGCCGGTGGTTGATGCCGAAGGCATTTCCCGCAGCATCATGACGGTCAAATATTCGCGTAAAGCCACACCTGCGCAAATGCAGACCTTCCAGGAAAACTTCAAGCGCGGCCTGTTCCAGTTCTACGGGAATGCTTTGCTTGAGTACAACAACCAGGGCATCACCGTCGCTCCTGCCGGGGATGAGTCGGGGGATCGCACCAGCGTCAACATGAGCGTCAAGGGCAACAACGGCGCGGTTTACCCTGTGCAGTACACCCTGGAGAAGATCAACGGCGAGTGGAAACTGCGCAACGTGATCATCAACGGCATCAACATCGGCAAGCTGTTCCGTGACCAGTTTGCTGATGCAATGCAACGCAATGGCAACGACCTGGACAAAACCATCAATGGTTGGGCCGGTGAAGTGGCCAAGGCCAAGGAAGAAACCGATAAAGCTGCCGGGAAGCCCGCGCAATGACCGAGTCGGCTGTTCGTCTCGGCGATGCCGGCGAGTTGCTGATCAGCGGCGTGCTGGATTACCGCACCGGGCCTGACCTGCGCAAGCGGGGCCAGGCGCTGATCAAGACCAGCACCGCACCTGCACTGGTGCTGGATTGTTCGGCGGTGACCAAGTCCAGCAGCGTTGGCTTGTCGTTGTTGCTGTGCTTCATGCGCGATGCCCAGGCGGCCAGAAAGCCCGTCAGCATCCGTGCATTGCCCGAAGACATGCGCGAAATTGCCCAGGTATCCGGTTTGACCGAGCTGTTGGCGCATCCTTAATACACATTATTGAGAGGCCCCCCGTCAGAGTCCTGCTATGCGGGGTTCGCAGGCGCGGGGCTTTTTTGTATGATGTGCGACCCGTGCGCACTGGGCGCCGATAGAGGTTGAGCATGCAGGCCCTAGAAGTTAAGAGCTTCCTTGAAGGAAAGCTGCCGGAAACGACTGTAGAAGTTGAAGGCGAAGGCTGCAATTTCCAGCTGAACGTGATTAGCGATGAACTGGCGGCACTGAGCCCGGTCAAGCGTCAGCAGCAGATCTATGCCCATTTGAACCCGTGGATCACCGATGGCAGCATCCATGCGGTCACTATGAAATTTTTCAGCCGCGCGGCCTGGGCCGAGCGCACCTGAGCCCCCAAGGCGTCGAGATTCTTATGGATAAATTGATTATTACCGGCGGTGGCCGCCTTGATGGCGAGATCCGCATTTCCGGTGCGAAAAACTCCGCCCTGCCGATCCTGGCGGCGACCCTGCTGTGCGATGGCCCTGTGACCGTGGCCAACCTGCCGCACCTGCACGACATTACCACTATGATCGAGCTGTTCGGTCGCATGGGCATTGAGCCGGTTATCGACGAGAAACTGGCCGTCGAAATCGACCCACGCACCATCAAGACCCTGATCGCTCCGTACGAGCTGGTGAAAACCATGCGTGCGTCGATCCTGGTACTCGGCCCAATGGTTGCCCGTTTCGGCGAAGCCGAAGTGGCCCTGCCTGGCGGTTGCGCCATCGGCTCGCGTCCGGTGGACCTGCACATCCGTGGTCTTGAAGCCATGGGCGCGGTCATCGACGTTGAAGGCGGCTACATCAAGGCCAAGGCGCCGGAAGGCGGTTTGCGTGGCGCCAACTTCTTCTTCGATACCGTCAGCGTGACTGGTACCGAGAACATCATGATGGCTGCTGCCCTGGCCAACGGCCGCAGCGTCCTGCAAAACGCTGCGCGCGAGCCTGAAGTGGTCGACCTGGCCAACTTCCTGATCGCCATGGGTGCCAACATTACCGGCGCCGGCACCGACACCATCACCATCGACGGTGTGAAGCGCCTGCACCCGGCCACCTACAAAGTGATGCCGGACCGCATCGAGACCGGCACCTACCTGGTTGCCGCTGCCGTTACCGGTGGCCGCGTCAAGGTCAAGGACACCGATCCGACCATCCTCGAAGCCGTGCTGGAAAAACTCCGCGAAGCCGGTGCCGAAATCACTACCGGTGAAGACTGGATCGAGCTGAACATGCACGGCAAGCGGCCAAAAGCCGTTAACGTGCGTACCGCTCCTTACCCGGCATTCCCGACCGACATGCAGGCGCAGTTCATTTCCTTGAACGCGATTGCCGAAGGCACCGGTGCGGTAATCGAGACCATCTTCGAAAACCGCTTCATGCACGTGTATGAACTGCACCGCATGGGCGCCAAGATCCAGGTCGAAGGCAACACTGCCATCGTCACCGGCATCGAGAAGCTCAAGGGCGCGCCAGTGATGGCCACCGACTTGCGTGCTTCTGCCAGCCTGGTGATCTCGGCGCTGTGTGCCGAAGGCGACACGCTGATCGACCGCATCTACCACATCGACCGTGGTTACGAGTGCATCGAAGAAAAACTGCAGATGCTCGGCGCGAAAATCCGCCGCGTACCGGGCTAGTCTCCGGGTTGCAGATGTGGAGGGGGCTTGTGCCCTCTCCGCAAAGCTGTGTTTGCTGTGACGAATTTGTTTCAAATCGAGGCTGTAATGGCCTCGATCTGTGTCTGGCGCCGTTTGCGACCGGACCGCAATAGCCTGATGAAGGACTGACGTTTCCCATGTTGACCATCGCACTGTCCAAGGGCCGCATCCTTGACGACACTTTGCCGCTTCTGGCTGAAGCGGGCATCGTGCCGACCGAGAATCCGGACAAGAGCCGCAAGCTGATCATCCCTACGACCCAGGACGACGTTCGCCTGTTGATCGTGCGGGCTACCGACGTGCCGACCTACGTTGAGCATGGCGCGGCCGACCTCGGCGTTGCCGGTAAAGACGTGCTGATGGAATACGGTGGCCAGGGCCTGTACGAGCCATTGGACCTGCGTATTGCCCTGTGCAAGCTGATGACCGCCGGCCGTGTCGGTGATGTCGAGCCCAAAGGCCGCCTGCGCGTGGCCACCAAGTTCGTCAACGTCGCCAAACGCTACTACGCCGAACAAGGCCGCCAGGTCGATATCATCAAGCTCTATGGCTCGATGGAGCTGGCGCCGCTGATCGGCCTCGCCGACAAGATCATCGACGTGGTCGACACCGGCAACACCCTGCGCGCCAACGGCCTGGAACCCCAGGACTTTATCGCCGACATCAGCTCCCGCCTGATCGTCAACAAAGCTTCGATGAAAATGCAACACGCTCGTATCCAGGCGTTGATCGACACCCTGCGTACCGCAGTGGAGTCTCGACACCGCGGTTGACTCACCTGCGCGGCCTTAGGCCGCGCCCGTCTATCCGCCTCATAGCCAGAATTCTCAGGTGCCCAAGCGGAAACGACTGCTAGATTAGGGCGCCTGAGTTTTTGCCAATTCTATTGAGGCCCTCGCTATGACCACGTCCACTGCAATTGCCCGACTCAACGCTGCCGACCCGGATTTCGCCCATCATCTGGATCATCTGCTGAGCTGGGAAAGCGTGTCCGACGACTCGGTCAATCAGCGGGTGCTCGACATCATCAAGGCTGTGCGCGAGCGCGGTGACGCAGCGCTGGTGGATTTCACCCGCCAGTTCGATGGCCTCGACGTAGCGTCGATGTCGGACCTGATCCTGCCGCGCGAACGCCTGGAGCTGGCCCTGACGCGCATCACCGCGCCGCAGCGCGAGGCCCTGGAAGTGGCGGCAGCGCGCGTGCGCAGCTACCACGAAAAACAGAAACAGGATTCCTGGAGCTACACCGAGGCCGACGGCACCGTGTTGGGCCAGAAGGTCACGCCGCTGGACCGCGCCGGGTTGTACGTGCCGGGCGGTAAAGCCTCCTACCCGTCTTCGGTATTGATGAACGCGATCCCGGCCAAAGTGGCGGGCGTGACCGAAGTGGTCATGGTGGTGCCGACCCCGCGCGGTGAAATCAACGAGCTGGTACTGGCAGCCGCGTGCATCGCCGGTGTCGACCGTGTGTTCACCATCGGCGGCGCCCAGGCGGTTGCCGCGCTGGCCTACGGCACCGAAAGCGTGCCGAAGGTCGACAAGGTGGTCGGCCCCGGCAACATCTATGTGGCGACCGCCAAGCGCCATGTGTTTGGCCAGGTCGGTATCGACATGATCGCCGGCCCGTCGGAAATCCTCGTGGTGTGCGACGGCCAGACCGACCCGGACTGGATCGCCATGGACCTGTTCTCCCAGGCCGAGCACGACGAAGACGCCCAGGCGATCCTGGTCAGCCCGGACGCCGAGTTCCTCGACAAGGTGGCCGCCAGCATCGATAAGCTGCTGCCTACCATGGAGCGCGCCGAGATCATCGAGAAGTCGATCAATGGCCGGGGTGCGTTGATCCTGGTCAGCGACATGGAGCAGGCCATCGAGGTGGCCAACCGTATCGCGCCGGAGCACCTGGAGCTGTCCGTGGCCGACCCACAAGCCTGGCTGCCGTCGATTCGCCACGCCGGTGCGATCTTCATGGGCCGCCACACCAGTGAAGCCCTGGGCGACTACTGCGCCGGCCCGAACCACGTGCTGCCGACCTCCGGCACCGCGCGTTTCTCGTCGCCGCTGGGGGTGTATGACTTCCAGAAGCGTTCGTCGATCATCTTCTGCTCGCCACAAGGCGCTTCCGAGCTGGGCAAGACCGCCTCGGTGCTGGCCCGTGGTGAGTCGCTGAGTGCCCACGCCCGCAGCGCCGAATACCGGATCCTTGAAGAGGGGAAGTAAGACATGAGCAAATTCTGGAGCCCTTTCGTCAAGGACCTCGTGCCTTACGTACCCGGCGAGCAACCGAAGCTGACCAAGCTGGTCAAGCTCAACACCAATGAAAACCCCTACGGTCCGTCGCCCAAGGCGCTGGCCGCAATGCAGGCCGAGTTGAACGACAACCTGCGCCTCTACCCGGACCCCAACAGCGACCTGCTCAAGCAGGCCGTGGCCACGTATTACGGGGTCGACGCCGGCAAGGTGTTCCTCGGCAACGGTTCCGACGAAGTGCTGGCGCACATCTTCCACGGCCTGTTCCAGCACGACTTGCCGCTGTTGTTTCCGGATATCAGCTACAGCTTCTACCCGGTTTACTGCGGCCTCTATGGCATCAAGTCCGACCCGGTGCCGTTGGACGAGCAGTTCCAGATCCGCGCTGCCGACTACGCCAAGCCCAACGGCGGGATCATCTTCCCCAACCCGAACGCGCCGACCGGCTGCGTGCTGGCGCTGGACGCCGTGGAGCAGATCCTCAAGGCCAGCCCGGATTCGGTAGTGGTGGTCGATGAGGCCTATATCGACTTCGGCGGCGAGACCGCCATCAGCCTGGTATACCGCTACCCGAACCTGCTGGTGACTCAGACCCTGTCCAAATCGCGCTCACTGGCCGGTTTGCGCGTGGGCCTGGCCGTGGGCCATCCGGACCTGATCGAGGCGCTGGAGCGCGTCAAGAACAGCTTCAACTCCTACCCGCTGGACCGCCTGGCGATTGTCGGCGCGGCGGCGGCGTTTGAAGACCGTGAATACTTCGACAAGACCTGCAAGCTGGTGATCGGCAGCCGCGAGAAGGTTGTGGCGCAGTTGGAAGGGAAGGGCTTTGAAGTGTTGCCGTCGGCGGCCAACTTCATCTTTGCGCGTCACCCCAAACACGACGCCGCCGGTTTGGCTGCGAAGCTGCGTGAGCAGGGCGTGATCGTGCGGCACTTCAAGCAGGCGCGGATTGCCCAGTTCCTGCGGATCAGCATCGGCACGCCGGAGCAGAACCAGGCGCTGATCGATGGCCTGGGCGAGCTCTAAGCCACACTGAAGAAAAAAATGTGGGAGGGGGCTTGCCCCCGATGGCGGTGTGTCAGTCACTAATGTACTGACTGACACTCTGCTATCGGGGGCAAGCCCCCTCCCACATTTGGTTTTGCATTGTTAGTTAGAGCAACGGTTCGTCCGGCTTCTTGTTCTTCCAGCCATCATTGCCCGGTAGCAGCAGGTTCAAACCAATCGCTACCACCGCACACAGGGCGATGCCCTTGAGGCCGAAATCGTCCGGGCCGGTGCCGGTGCCTACCAGCACACCGCCAATCCCGAACACTAGGGTCACCGACACAATCACCAGGTTGCGCGCTTCGCCCAGGTCGATCTTGTGGCGAATCAGCGTGTTCATGCCCACGGCCGCAATCGAGCCGAACAGCAGGCACAGAATCCCGCCCATCACTGGCACCGGAATGCTCTGCAGCAATGCGCCGAACTTGCCGATGAACGCCAGGCTGATGGCAAACACTGCCGCCCAGGTCATGATTTTCGGGTTGTAGTTCTTGGTCAGCATCACTGCGCCTGTCACTTCGGCGTAGGTGGTGTTCGGCGGGCCGCCAAACAGGCCGGCAGCCGTGGTGGCGATGCCGTCACCCAGCAGGGTGCGGTGCAGGCCAGGTTTTTTCAGGTAGTCGCGACCGGTCACGCTGCCCACCGCAATCACGCCACCGATATGCTCGATCGCCGGGGCCAGGGCCACCGGGACGATAAACAGGATCGCCTGCCAGTTGAACTCCGGCGCGGTGAAGTGGGGCAGGGCGAACCACGGCGCCGCGGCGATCTTCGCCGTGTCGACTACGCCAAAGTAGAACGACATGGCAAAACCCACCAGCACGCCGGAGATGATCGGCACCAGGCGGAAAATGCCCTTGCCGAACACCGCCACGATCAGCGTGGTGAGCAGCGCCGGCATCGAAATCAGCATCGCCGTCTGGTAATGGATCAGTTCGGCGCCATCGCCGGACTTGCCCATCGCCATGTTGGCGGCTATCGGCGCCATGGCCAGGCCGATGGAAATGATCACCGGCCCGATCACCACGGGCGGCAGCAGCCGGTCGATAAACCCGGTGCCTTTGATCTTCACGGCCAGGCCGAGGAAGGTATAAACGAACCCGGCCGCCATCACCCCGCCCATGGTCGCCGCGAGGCCGAACTGGCCCTTGGCGAGAATGATCGGGGTAATGAAGGCAAAGCTCGACGCCAGGAACACCGGCACCTGCCGCCCTGTCACCACCTGGAACAACAACGTGCCCAGGCCGGCGGTGAACAGTGCAACGTTTGGATCAAGACCTGTGATCAGCGGCATCAACACCAGCGCGCCAAATGCTACGAAGAGCATTTGTGCGCCAGACAGGATCTGGCGCCAAAGCGGGTCGTTGAATTCATCCTGCATGCTCACGCGTCCTTCTGCTTGGTGCCGAAGATCTTGTCACCGGCATCGCCCAGGCCTGGGATGATGTAGCCGTGTTCGTTCAAGCGCTCGTCGATGGACGCGGTGTAGATCTGCACATCCGGGTGGGCTTTCTCGACGGCAGCGATGCCTTCGGGGGCAGCCACCAGCACCATGGCGCGGATGTCTTTGCAGCCGGCTTTCTTCAGCAGGTCGATAGTGGCGACCATGGAGCTGCCGGTGGCGAGCATCGGGTCGATGATCATGGCCAGGCGCTCGTCGATTTCCGGAACGAGTTTTTCCAGGTAGGTGTGGGCCTGCAAGGTTTCTTCGTTGCGGGCCACGCCTACGGCGCTGACCTTGGCGCCCGGGATCAGGCTGAGCACGCCTTCGAGCATGCCGATACCGGCGCGCAGGATCGGCACCACGGTAATTTTCTTACCGGCGATTTTCTCGACCTGGACGGGACCGGCCCAACCTGGAATCTCGTAGGTTTCCAGGGGCAGATCCTTGGTGGCTTCGTAAGTGAGCAACGCTCCGACTTCCTGAGCAAGCTCACGGAAATTCTTCGTGCTAATGTCGGCGCGGCGCATAAGGCCGAGCTTGTGCTGGATCAGCGGGTGGCGGATCTCGCGAGTGGGCATGGGAAAGGCTCCGGCGGCGGGCAAAAAAACCGGCCTAGATTAATCTATCCGAGGGTGTTGTCCTATAGACATCTAGTACGTTAGTCCATTAAGGCTTGCTCGGAGCGCACGAGAAGCGTACCTTCGCCCGCTTTTCTTGCCACAGCACCCCCTTGGAGAGCGCCATGTCCGCTGATCTCGAGCATATCCGTCAAATCATGCGCGAGGCTGACTGCCTGTACACCGAAGCGCAAGTCGAAGAAGCGATCGCCAAGGTCGGCGCACACATCACCCGCGAAATGGCCGACACCAACCCGGTGGTTTTCTGCGTGATGAACGGTGGCCTGATTTTCGCCGGCAAATTGCTGACTCATCTGCAGTTCCCGCTGGAAGCTTCCTACCTGCACGCCACTCGCTATCGCAACGAAACCACCGGCGGCGACCTGTTCTGGAAAGCCAAGCCGGAAGTCTCGTTCATCGACCGCGACGTATTGATCATCGACGACATTCTCGATGAAGGTCACACCCTGGGCGCGATCATCGACTTCTGCAAGCACGCCGGCGCGCGCAAAGTGCACACCGCCGTGCTGATCGACAAAGACCACGACCGCAAGGCCCGCCCGGACCTGAAAGCCGATTACGTCGGCCTGCCGTGCATCGACCGTTACATCTTCGGTTACGGCATGGACTACAAAGGCTACTGGCGCAACGCCAATGGGATCTTCGCCGTCAAAGGCATGTGATCCAGTCTCGGCGCAGGGTTGTCATGCTATCGTGCTTGGCCCCTGCGTCTGGAGCTGTCCATGAGCCTGTTGATTCGCACGTGCGCCGCCCTGGCGCTGACCCTCAGCCTGCCGCTGGCAGCCGCCCCCGCACCCTTGCACAGCCAGTTCCTGCCGCCGGATGACCTGACCCTGCGCGCCGAAACCCCCGACCAGCAGCAACTGCTGCAAGTCACCGAGTACGCGGTGGTGGTGGGTAACCAGCGTCAATCCAGCCAGCAACCGATCCCCGTCACCTCGCCGCTGATGATCCGCCTCAAGGGCAAACCCCTGAACAAGGGCGCGAGCATTGCCCAGGTGGTGCTCAATTTCGATGCCGAAAGCAAAAGCCTGAAAAAGCCGGTGTTCGATGACAGCAGCAAAACCCTGACCTTGTCCTACCCGCTGGCGCAGTACCGCGTGATCGTCGACCTGCTGCGCAATGACACGGTGTATGTGCAATTCCTCAGTTATGCCAACGGGCATATCTGGGCAGACTTGCACACGGGCGCCGTGCGTACAAAATAGCCAGAACACCGAAGATCAAAATGTGGGAGGGGGCAAGCCCCCTCCCACATTGGACCTCCTGCGCGCCGCACAGGTAGACTTCAACCCCCGTGTAAATGTCTGCAGGCTGGAGTCGGTAATGCGTAAAGATAAGAAACAGGTGATTGGTGATGAGATCGGCGACGATCAGATCAAGTTGTTCCTGGACTTCGAGCCGGTTGACGCAACTTCGCCGTCCCTGCACAAACTGATCAAGGCCTACCGTGGCCTGCGTATCGACGATTTCGAGCGGTTCCTGGGCTTCTTCAAGGAAGCCGGCCTGGACCTGGATGGCAAGGACGAGCAGGGCCAGACCTTCGTCGAGCTGATCAAGGACCAGCGCAACGCGCCTGAGTACATCGAGCTGATCGAAAAAGCCCGCGGCTAACGCTCGGAACCAAAAAAAACGCCCCGAGGGGCGTTTTTTTATTGCAGCCAAGCCTCAAGCGTAGCTTTCGGCCTCGTTGCTTTGCTCAACCAGTTCCAGGCTGATGTTGTTCTGCGCGTTGATCTTGCGGTACAGCTCGGCATCGGTCTCAAGGACCTTTTCCCGCGCCGGGAAGATCTCGTGCAGCTTGGTCGCCCACTCGCCCGCAGCCTTCTCGGGGAAGCAACGCTCGATCAGTTCCAGCATGATCGACACCGTCACCGAAGCACCCGGGGAAGCCCCCAGCAGCGCCGCCAGCGAGCCGTCTTTGGCCGCGACCAGCTCGGTGCCGAATTGCAGCACGCCGCCTTTTTTCGGGTCTTTCTTGATGATCTGCACACGTTGGCCGGCCACTTCCAGGCGCCAGTCTTCGGCTTTTGCTTCAGGGTAGAAGCGACGCAGGGATTCCAGGCGCTGTTCCATGGACTGGCGCACTTCGCTGACCAGGTACTTGGTCAGGTCCATGTTGTCGCGGGCCACGGCCAGCATCGGGCCGATGTTGCCGGCGCGGATCGACATCGGCAGGTCCAGGAACGAACCGTGCTTGAGGAACTTGGTGGTGAAGCCGGCGTATGGCCCGAACAGCAGGGATTTCTTGCCATCCACTACGCGGGTATCCAGGTGCGGTACCGACATCGGCGGCGAACCCACGGCGGCCTGGCTGTAGACCTTGGCCTGGTGGTGCTTGACCACTTCCGGGTTGTCGCAACGCAGCCATTGGCCACTGACCGGGAAGCCGCCAAAGCCTTTGCTTTCTTCGATGCCCGAGGCTTGCAGCAGCGGCAGGGCCGCGCCACCGGCGCCGAGGAACACGAACTTGGCGTCGACTTCGCGGCTGTTGCCGCTGTTGACGTCCTTGATGCTCACGGTCCAGCCGGCGCCGTTGCGCTTGAGGCCGGTGACGCGCTTGCAGTACTTGACCTGGGCATCCGGGGCGCTGGTCAGGTGGCCGAGCAGTTGGTTGGTCAGCGCGCCGAAGTTGACGTCGGTACCGTTCATGACACGGGTGGCGGCGATTTTTTCGTCGAGCGGGCGGCCCGGCATCATCAGCGGCATCCACTCGGCCATTTCGCTGCGGTCTTCGGTGTAGTGCATGTCCGAAAACGCGTGGTGCCGGCTGAGGGATTCAAAGCGCTTCTTGAGGAAGGACACGCCTTTGTCGCCCTGCACGAAGCTCAGGTGCGGCACCGGGCTGATAAAGGACTTGGACGAGCCAAAGGTGCCCTTTTTGGTCAGGTACGCCCAGAACTGCTTCGACACCTCGAACTGGGTGTTGATGTGCACGGCTTTCTTGATGTCGATGGAGCCATCGGCGGCCTGTGGCGTGTAGTTCAGCTCACACAGACCGGCGTGGCCGGTACCGGCATTGTTCCACGGGTTGGAACTTTCCGCGGCACCCGAGTCCATCAGCTCAACGACTTCCAGCGTGAGGCCGGGGTCGAGCTCTTTGAGCAGCACGGCCAGGGTGGCACTCATGATGCCGGCCCCTACCAGTACTACGTCGACTGCTTCGTTATGCGCCATTTAACGCGTCTCCAAAATCTGCAGCACCAAATTGACGGCATGGCTGCCAGGAGTGACGGGGCGTTTCACGTGTTGCCCCAGGTTACCCATGGCCAGGATCGCCATGTCCGATTCGCAATTCTTTGCAACTTCAGCGCACGCTTCCTGCCGGGCCTGTCTGCCTATGAACGCATTCATGGGCGCCTGTGGCAATTCGACTTATGGTCAAAGCGTGCGATTCGTGCAACCAATCCGTAACGGACAGGCTCAAGCTCCGGTTTTTGAGGCGTGCTCGGTCCTGTGTGGTTGGGCTGTTCCAGACGCTGATGGTGCTTGTACAAACGCCAAACTATTCATTTGCTCGCCACACTCTTGTGAAGTTGTGAAAACCCGTTTTTTCACGCTCTTTTGAAGACGTGAACCTCAAAAAAGGGCTGCCCCAGCCTGGCACCTGGCCCGCAAACCTCTGCCGACACGCGGCAAAACGGGCAAACAACTCAAGTGGCCGAGCGCAATGGCAGCTCTGGCAGATTCGGGTAAAGGCGGGTGGTTTGCAGAGAAAACAGCAAGCGCGCCAGCTTCACTCGATCTGTGTGGGCGGCTCTCTGTGGGCGATTTGGGTGGTTAACGCCGAGGCATTAACGGTGTTGCGAGGCCCGATCAGGAGACGTCCTTATAATCGGGGGGAGATTGTAGCGAAGAACGCCAAGGAAATGGGCGTGTTTTATGACTTTTATTAGGTGTTCGGTCAGGCGGCCAACGGCTGGTTTCGCAGCGACTGCGCTGGGCGTGGGCTTACCCGTGCGTGGGCCGGCAACGGGCGGTGCATCCAGCTCAAGCGGATTTCCTCGATTTCCACCCAGCCTTCACCGACGGGAGGCTGGCCGCATTCCTTGAAGGCCTGGCAGCGGCCTTGTGCATCGAGCAGGGCAAACTGGCGAAGGGCGGGCTTGCGGGTAAACAGCGACCAGAGAAAATGCATGGCGATCAACCTCCTGAGATTGAGGCCAAGCATGCCGTCTCGGGATGACGAGCCCGTGTTACAACCGTGACATCTCGGTGACATCGAACCGTGACGCCGTCGATAGGTCACAGGTTGTAACTGCCGCTAGTTCCCCGCCGTGGCGCCCCGCTATACTGCCGGCCTGTCGGTACCTGATTTCTGGAGAGAAGAGCATGTTGCAACGCCTGTTGTTCGGTTTGATCACTGTGACCAGTTTGACCCTGGTTGGCTGCGCCAACAGCCCGCAACAACTCACCCCTGAACCGAAGATCACCACGCAGTTGGCCCCGGTGGGCCATGGTCAGCCGGTGTCGGTACGTGTTGTGGACGGTCGCCCGTCGCCAACCCTGGGTTCGCGTGGCGGCCTGTACCCGGAAACTGCCCTGGTGTCGGTGAATGCTCAAGACGTGCTGCCCAAGCTGCAGGCCCAGGCCGAAGCGGCCGTACGCCTGCTGGGTTTCACCCCGGCCAACTCGCCGGGCGCGCCACAGTTGACCATCACCTTGGCAGAGCTGAAGTATCAGTCGCCTAAAGACGGCCTGTACGTCACTGAAGCGTCCATCGGTGCGACGTTCAAGTCCGACGTCACCGCCGGTACCCGTCGCTACAGTGGTCGCTACGGTGCATCGCTCAACCAGCGCTTCGGCATGTCGCCGAACCAGGAGACCAACACCAAGCTGGTCAGCGACGTGTTGAGTGACGCCTTGACCCGCCTGTTCAAAGACCCAAGCATCGGTTCGTTGCTCAGCTCGCAATAACCGCTGTCAAAAAAACCGGGCTCGGTGATGAGCCCGGTTTTTTTTCGCCTTGAGTTTTACGCGGCAGTGTCGATACAGAAGTCCAGCATGCTTACCCCCGTCAACAGATCGGCCTCCGGCAAGTCCGCATGCTGGTGCCCGCCAAGGGCGCAGTACACCAGCCAGTGACGGTCCTGGACGTTGAACGCCAGGCAGCCGACCAGCGCCTCTTGCTCATCGCTTGGGGCAATCAGATACAGCCGATCCTGGTTGTGCGCGTGCAGCATGACAAGCTCCCGAACGTTCGAAGGGCAACAGAGTGGCCTGTTAAGGTGACGTTCAGGTGACGCTGTAAATTACTGGATACATTAGCCGTCAATGGAGAAGGGAACGTTTCCGGCGCTGGAGGCCACTATCGTTCAGGTTTGTATCCGAACGGATACCAAGGCACTGTTTTACTGAGGTTTGTGATGGCGTTGCCCGCACTATTGATCAATGTTGCAGCTTTAGCGGTGGCCTGCCCGGGCGCGGCGCTGCTGTTTGTTACCCGCCTGCGCGAACAGCGCGCGATGGCCGAGCTGAGCGCCCAAAGCGAAGATCGCGCGATCGACCAGCCAATGTTGTTTCTGGATGTGCGCACCGAACGGGCGCACCGCATGGCGTACCGCATCGGGTTCGCCTGCCTGGGGCTGGCGCTGGCCATTTCCTGGCTCAGCACCCACCTCTAAACACACAGCAAAACAAATGTGGGAGGGGCGGTGCGACGATTCGACTTGCCCCCGACTGCAGTGTGTTAGCCAATTATTCATTAGCTGACCCACCGCTATCGGGGGCAAGTCGAATCGTCGCACCGCCCCTCCCACATTTTTAGTTCAGTGTTTTACAGAGGGATTCCGGCTTTTACGCGGTACTGATTACGCACCGGCGTCGCATATTGCACCACCAGAAACGGTCGGTGCTCCGCCGGGCACTCGTTCAAGCGCCGCTCCCACTCCGCCTTCGCCTTGGCCAGTTCATCCGCCGGGAATACGTCTGCGGCCTTGGGCACCTGCAATTGCGGATCGGCGTCGCTCCACTGGGCGTAAGCCAGGTAATGCACCGGGAACAGGCGGTAGCCGCCGAGAATCTGTCGATCCATTTCCACGGCCAGCACTTTGGTGTCTTCGAAACGCTCGGTAATCGGCGGCGCGAAGTTGATGTGCACACGGCCTTTGTAACCGGTGATGCCCAGAGCGATGCTCACGTCATCCTCACCCGGCGCCTTGGTGTAGGTGCCGGTGGTGGCGCGGATATACAGCTCGCGCGCCTTGGCCGAGTCGCACGGGTCGTACTCGTAGCTGATGGACACGGGCGTCAGGTTCAGCGACTGGATCACCTCGGCAAACGGCTCGTCCTTGCGGCTGACGTGGAACATCTTGAGGATCGCCGACTCGGTGCGGTCGTCCCCGTCCTTGGCGCGGCCTTCGGCCTGGGCGATCCAGATCGACTGGCAATCGTTGCGGATCGAATGGTTGATGTAGGCCGACAGCAGGTTGAACGCCGCCATCTTCTCCTTTCGCCCGGTGATCGAGCGGTGCACGATGAAGCTCTTGTTCAGGCGCATCAGGTCGCTGACAAACGGCTTTTGCAGCAGGTTGTCACCGATGGCGATGCGTGGCGTCGGCAGGCCGGCGTGGTACACGGCGTAGTTGACGAAGGCCGGGTCCATCACGATGTCGCGGTGGTTGGCCAGGAACAGGTAGGCAACGCCGGATTTGAGCTGCTCGACGCCGGTGTAGGTGACGCCGTCGGTCGCGCGGTCGATGGTGTGGTCGACGTAGTATTCGACTTTGTCCTGCAGGGTGGCCACGGTGGTGACGCCGGCGAACTCACGGCGCAATTTGCGGGCGATCATCGGCTTGAGCAGCCAGCCCAGGGCGCCGGCAAAGCGCGGGAAGCGGAAGTGGGTCAGGATGTCCAGAAAGGCCTTGTCACTGAACAGTCGGTCCAGCACTGCCGGGACTTCGCTGTCGTTGTAAGGTCGGATGGTATCGAATTCGCCCATCATGCTCTCTTGTTAGAAACGGCTAGGGTAAGTAGAAGAAATATAAGGGTGCGGTGCGGGTAATGGGCCCGACCGGAAATAGCCCTGTAAATAGACCGGCGATTATACGCACAAGTCACCTGGGAGACCGCGATGGAAGAGGAATCGTACGAATGTCCTTATTGTGGGGAGATGGTCACGGCGTTGCTGGACCTGTCCGCGGGCGATCAGGAATATATAGAGGACTGCCCCGTGTGTTGCCGCCCGATCACGTTCGAGCTGCAAGTGCACGATGGCGAATGGATGCTGAACGTGCGCAGCGAAAACGAATGACGCCCAGCGCAAGTGATTGAACAGGTGCGCCCATGCAGCGAATCTACGAACCCGAAAACCTGATGGAAGGCGAGCTGCTGCAACAGATGCTCGCCAGCGAGGGCATAGAGGCGCACCTGGTGGGGCGCCATCTGCTCGGTGGTACCGGTGAATTGCCGATATTCGGCCTGTTGGGCCTGGAGGTGGACAACGACCGGGCCATCGACGCCCGCGAGCTGATTACCGCCTACATCGGCGCGCAGCCTTTGCCCGGCGACGAACCCGACAGCTTTCCCGACGTGCTGGTCTGTTAGGCTGTCGGTCGGTTTACCCCAAGAGTCGTGTTGCCCCATGTGTGGACGTTATGCCCTGTTTCGCTGGAATCCCGCCTTTGCTGCCTTGCCGGGCTTCCCGGCTGACCAGCAGCCCCAGTGGAACATCTCTCCGAATGATTCGGTGCTGATCCAGCGCCTGAGTGACGGCCAGCGCAGCCTGGCCCGTGCGCGCTGGGGCCTGACGCCGCCCTGGCTGACCGACTTGTCTCGCACCCCTGCCCACGCCCGCGCCGAAACCCTGGCCGAGCAACCGATGTTTCGCGAAGCGTTTCGCCAGCGTCGCTGCCTGCTGCCCGCCAACGGCTTCTACGAATGGCGCGGCACCCAGCGCAAGCGCCCCTACTGGCTCACGCCGGGAGAGGGCGCCAGCTTGTTTTTTGCCGCGATCTGGGAAGCCTATCCGGTGCAGGAGCAAGTGTGGCTGAGTACGGCAGTGGTGACCCAGGCCGCGCAGAGCCAGCGCCGACCATTGATTCTGGATGCGGCCGGGCAAGAAGCCTGGCTTGACCCCGAGACCCCATTGCATGTGCTGCAAGGCTTGTTGGCCAGTGAGCCTGCGCCGCTGCGTGAGCGGGTGCTGGCCAATATGATCAATGACCCCAAGCTCAACGGGCCGGAGTGTCTGACTCCAGGCTGAGCCGTGGGCGCACTGTAGGATGTATCTGAAAAACTGCGGTTACACGTCTGTTGTATCTGGCGTCGATACAAATGACCGCCTACGATACGCGCCATGTTTTCAGGGCGTCCTACAGGGAGAGAGAATTGATGAAGAAGTCATTGGCCATAAGTGTATTGGCGGCGGCAGTGCTGCTGGCTGGGTGTCAGTCGGTCAATACCACCAGCGGCGGCGCGGTTGGGGTAGAGCGCAAGCAGTACATGTTCAGCATGCTGTCGAGCCAGGAAGTCGACCAGATGTACGCCCAGTCCTACCAGCAGACCCTCGGCGAAGCCAGTGGCAAAGGCCTGGTGGACAAGACCAGCGCCAACGCCAAGCGCGTGCAGGCGATTGCCAAGCGCCTGATCGCCCAGGCGCCCACCTTCCGCCCGGATGCGGCGCAGTGGAAGTGGGAAGTGAACCTGATCAAGAGCGACGAGATGAACGCCAACTGCGGGCCTGGCGGCAAGATCTTCGTGTACAGCGCCTTGATCGACAACCTCAAGCTCACCGATGACGAACTGGCCGCCGTGATGGGCCATGAAATTGCGCACGCCTTGCGCGAGCATGGCCGTGAAGCCATGTCCAAGGCCTACGGCATCGAGATGGCGAAGCAGGGCGCCGGTGCGCTGTTCGGCCTCGGCCAGGACAGCCTGGCGCTGGCCGACACCGTGGCCAACTACGGCATGACCTTGCCCAACAGCCGCAGCAATGAAAACGAAGCCGACTTGATCGGCCTGGAACTCTCGGCCCGCGCCGGTTACAACCCGAACGCGGCGATCACGCTGTGGAACAAGATGGCCAAGGCCTCGGAAGGTTCGCCGCCGGAGTTCATGAGTACACACCCGGCGTCCGACAGCCGTATCGCCTCCTTGCAGGCGGCGATTCCGAAGGTGATGCCGCTTTACCAACAGGCCAAGAAGTCCTGATTCCAGGTTGAGTGAAGCTCCAAGTGTGGGAGGGGCGGTGCGACGATTCGACTTTCCCCCTCCCACATTTGATTGGGTTTACAAGCTTAGATCCAGCCGCTGCTCTGCATCGCCTTGTACACCGCGACTACGGCCAAGATGAAGAAGGCCGTAGCCGCTAGCCTGCGAATCATCGTCAACGGCAGCTTCTCCGCCGCAAAATTCCCCGCCAATACCACCGGCACGTTGGCAATCAACATGCCCAGCGTGGTGCCGATAATCACCAGCCACAGCTCCGGATACTGCGCCGCCAGCATCACCGTGGCGATCTGCGTCTTGTCACCGATTTCGGCGAGGAAGAACGCAATCAGCGTGGTCAGGAACGGCCCGAATTTGCGCGTGGTGCTGGCTTCGTCATCGTCGAGTTTATCCGGCACCAGGGTCCACAACGCCGTGGCGCAGAAGCTCGCCGCGAGTATCCAGTGCAACACTGCATCCGAAAAGAAACTGCCGAACCAGGCGCCCACGGCACCGGCAGCCGCATGGTTGGCCAGGGTCGCGGCGACGATGCCGGCGATAATTGGCCAGGGCTTGCGAAAGCGTGCAGCAAGAATGAGCGCGAGCAGTTGCGTCTTGTCGCCGATTTCGGCCAAGGCAACGATTGCGGTAGGAACGAGTAGTGAATCCAGCATCAGGTAAGTTTCCAGGGGCGGGTCGACACGGCTATGACACGTACAGCCTTCCCGCCCCGGGTAAGGTGTTCGTGTCATAGGTCTTGTCAAACCCCGGTCCGTCTGTGCGGACTCCTGGGTCGCATACGCCATGGTCTGTTGACCAAGTATGTTGACGTATGCCGGACGAGCGTGGCGCTCGTGGGAGACTACTCCCCTAGGACGGAGCGGATTCTGCCTAGGCAAAATCCATTCGGCAAGCCTTCTTTTTCAAACGCCCGTCAGCCGCGCTTGGCACGGTAGATGCGAAAACCATTGCCCTCGGCCTTGATCGCGCACACGCCCAAGTGCTCTTCGATCAGCGGCTGGTACTTGAGGAAACTGTTGGCGACCAGACGCAGTTCGCCGCCTTTTGCCAGGTGTTTCGCCGCTTTTCGCAGCAGGTTCTCGGTGGCGAAATAATCGGTGTGCACCCCGACATGGAACGGCGGGTTGCTCAAAATCGCGTTCAAACCCATCGGTGCGGCATCGATGCCATCACCGGTCAGCACCTCCGCTTCCAGGCCGTTGGCGGCCAGGGTCAAGCGGCTGCTGGCGGCGGCAAAGGCGTCCACATCCAGCATCGTCACCGTGTTGTGCGGGTAACGACGTTTTACCGCAGCGCCCAGTACGCCAGCGCCGCAGCCGAAGTCGAGCAAGTGGCCGCTGGGCAACTTATCCAGATGCTCCAACAGCAACTCGGTGCCGCGATCCAGGCGACCGTGGCTGAACACACCGGGCAGGCTCACCACCTTGAGCGGCCCTTCGGCCAGCGGTACCTCGAAGACCTGCGCCAGGCTTTCCAGCTCTACCGCTTGCGGGGCGTTGGCCACGGTGATTTGCCACAACTGGCAATGCCGCGCGCTGTCGAGCTTGCGCGGTTTGCCCAGTGGGATCATCTGTTTGGCCGCGCTTTCGATGCCGCCTTTTTTCTCCCCGACCAGAAACAGCTCGGCGCCGGGCAGCCGTGCGGCCACGGCGTTGAGCAGGTAATCGGTGAGGTCCTTGGACTTGGGCAGGAAGATCACCGCCGCATCAAACCCACGCTCGGGCACATTTACGCCGAACAGGCTGCGCTCGGCGAAGCGCGCGTCGAGCGCCGCCTGGTCGCCGGCATGCCAGCACCAGCCGTGGGCGTTGGGCAGGCGGCCGAGCAAGTCGTCGGCAGGCAACCCCACCAGCAGCAGGTTGCCTTGAAAAAGTTCGGCCTGACGAAGCAGTACTTCACTGCGCGGATCCATGGTCTGCTCCTTGAAAAGGGGCGCAGTTTATCAACTCACAACCCGCAGCGGGGCACCGTCGAAAAAGCCTCGAGCGTTTTCGGTCAGTTGCCCGACGATGCGCTGCCGCGCTTCGCGACTGCCCCAGGCGTTGTGCGGCGTGACGATCAGCCGAGGGATATCGCCAGCCAGCAACGGGTTGCCGTTGATTGGCGGTTCCACGCTGAGCACATCGGTGGCCGCGCCTCCCAGATGGCCACTGCGCAGGGCATCGGCCAAGGCCTGTTCGTTGATCAAGCCACCACGTGCGGTGTTGACCACAAACGCGCCCGGCTTGAGCAGCGCCAGTTCGCGGGCGCCGATAAAGTCGCGAGTGTGTTCGTTGAGCGGGCAGTGCAGGGTGAGCGCGTCGACCTGGCTGAGCAGCTCATCCAGCGGCACGCGGTCGGCACGGGCAGGGCGCCCTGGAATCGCGCCGAGCAGCACGCGCATGCCGAAGGCTTCGGCCAGGCGCGCCACGGCGCCGCCCAGTTCGCCATGGCCGAGCAGGCCGAGGGTCTTGCCTTCCAGCTCGACGATGGGGTGGTCCAGCAGGCAGAACTGCTTGGCTTGCTGCCACTTGCCGGCGCTGACATCGTGTTGATAATCCTTGAGGCGCGTGGCCAGGTTGAGCAGCAGCATGATCGTGTGCTGCGCCACTGACGGCGTGCCGTAGCCCTGGCAGTTGCTCACGGTGATGCCATGGGCGCGGGCCGCTTCGAGGTCGACGTTGTTGGTGCCGGTGGCCGACACCAGGATCAGCTTGAGGTCCGGGCAGGCGGCCAGGGTTTCGGTGTTGAGCGCGATTTTGTTGCTGATCACGACGTGGACGCCTTGCAGGCGCTCAACCACGTTCTGCGGCGTGGTGTCGCTGAACAACTGCAGGTCGCTGAAACTGTTGCGCAATTCGCTGAGGTCCAGATCCCCCAGGTCTAGGGAAGGATGATCAAGGAAGACCGCGCGGCGATTGTTCGTCATCAACTGTACCTTTTGTGCAAGGGTTCGAAGGCGTAATCTGCCGAGCCTATCAGATGAAATAATCCGTTACGTAATTGGAGTGAGCATGTACGCCGCCGAGTTTTTGACCGTAGCCCTGATTCACCTGTTGGCGGTGGCCAGCCCCGGCCCGGATTTCGCCGTGGTGGTACGCGAAAGTGTCACCCACGGCCGCCGCGCCGGCACCTGGACTGCACTGGGGGTGGGCTCGGCGATTTTCCTGCACGTGGGTTACTCGCTGCTCGGCATCGGCCTGATCGTGTCGCAGTCCATCGTGCTGTTCAACGCGCTCAAATGGGCGGCCGCCGCGTACCTGCTTTACATCGGCTTCAAGGCCCTGCGCGCGCAGCCGGCCAAGCCTGCCGCCGAAGGCGAGTTGCACCGCGAAGCCGGCGAGCGCACCCCGCGCGGCGCGTTTACCGCAGGGTTCGTGACCAATGGCTTGAACCCCAAGGCCACGCTGTTTTTCCTCTCGTTGTTCACCGTGGTGATCAACCCGCATACGCCGTTGGCGATCCAGGCCGGTTACGGGGTGTACCTGGCCGTGGCGACCGCGTTGTGGTTCTGCCTGGTGGCGATGCTGTTCAGCCAGCAGCGCGTGCGCGCGGGTTTTGCGCGGATGGGGCATTGGTTTGATCGGACGATGGGCGCGGTGTTGATTGCGATTGGGGTTAAGTTGGCGTTTACCAGTATGAAATAAGCGCAATGTGGGAGGGGCTTGCTCCCGATAGCGGTGTTTCAGTTGATGCATGTATTGACTGATACACCGCTATCGGGGGCAAGCCCCCTCCCACATTTGGCTTCCATTGTTTCCGAATACTGGCGCAGAGCCAGCAATCACTGACCTCCACAAATCATTCCTTTGGCTGATTTGGCTGAAACATTTGCGCTCTACAGTGCAGAACGTTGAGCCAAGACCGTGCAGTCATAAAAGGGATTCGTATGTTGCAGACCCGTGTTATCCCACCCGCCGAAGGCGCTTACCAATACCCGCTGTTGATCAAACGCCTGTTGATGTCCGGGGCGCGTTACGAGAAAACCCGGGAAATCATCTACCGCGACAAACTGCGCTACACCTACCCGACGCTGATCGAACGCGTCGCGCGCCTGGCCAATGTGCTCACCGAGGCCGGGGTCAAGGCCGGTGACACGGTTGCCGTGATGGACTGGGACAGCCACCGTTACCTGGAGTGCATGTTCGCCATCCCGATGATCGGCGCGGTGATCCACACCATCAACGTGCGCCTGTCGCCGGAACAGATCCTGTACACCATGAACCACGCCGAGGACCGCTTTGTGCTGGTCAACAGTGAGTTCGTGGGGCTCTATCAGGCGATTGCCGGGCAACTCACCACCGTCGACAAGACCCTGCTGCTCACCGATGGCGAGTCCAAGACCGCCGAGCTGCCCAACCTAGTCGGCGAGTACGAAACCTTGCTGGCGGCTGCCAGCCCGAAATACGATTTCCAGGATTTTGACGAAAACTCCGTCGCCACTACCTTCTACACCACCGGCACCACCGGCAACCCCAAGGGCGTGTACTTCACCCACCGCCAACTGGTGCTGCACACCATCGGCGTGGCGACGATCATGGGCAGCATCGACAGCGTGCGATTGCTCGGCACCAACGACGTGTATATGCCGATCACGCCGATGTTCCACGTGCACGCCTGGGGCCTGCCGTATGTGGCGACCATGCTTGGTTTGAAGCAGGTTTACCCGGGCCGCTACGACCCGGAATACCTGGTGGAGTTGTGGCGCAAGGAGAAGGTCACCTTCTCCCATTGCGTGCCGACCATCCTGCAGATGCTGCTCAACGCCAAGGCCGCCCAGGGTGTGGATTTCGACGGCTGGAAAATCGTCATCGGCGGCAGCGCGCTCAACCGGTCGCTGTATGAAGCGTCCAAGGCGCGTGGGATCCAGCTGACCGCTGCGTACGGCATGTCTGAAACTGGCCCGTTGGTGTCCTGCGCCCACCTCAACGAAGAACTGATGGCGGGTACCGAGGACGAGCGCACCACCTACCGCATCAAGGCCGGTGTGCCGGGGCCGTTGGTGGAAGCCGCGATCGTCGACAGCGAGGGCAACTTTCTGCCGGCCGATGGCGAGTCCCAGGGCGAGTTGGTGCTGCGCGCGCCGTGGCTCAGCGAAGGCTATTTCAACGAGCCGCAGAAGGGCGCCGAGCTGTGGGCCGGCGGCTGGATGCACACCGGCGACGTGGCCACCCTGGACGCGTTTGGCGTGATCGATATCCGCGATCGCATCAAGGATGTGATCAAGACCGGCGGCGAGTGGGTCTCGTCCCTGGCCCTCGAAGACCTGGTCAGCCGTCACCCGGCGGTACGCGAAGTAGCGGTGGTGGGCATCGCCGACCCGCAGTGGGGCGAGCGCCCGTTTGCCCTGCTGGTGGTGCGTGATGGCCATATGATAGGGGCCCGTGAGCTCAAGGAGCATCTCAAGCCGTTTGTTGAATTGGGCCACTTGAGCAAGTGGGCGATCCCCAGCCAGATCGCGGTTGTTACGGAAATTCCCAAGACCAGCGTGGGCAAGCTCGACAAAAAACGTATCCGCATTGACATCATCGAATGGCAGGCCAACAACAGCACGTTCCTGTCCACCCTCTGACGCCCCTCGCCGTGCCCGTTCGGGCACGGCACTGCTCTATCTCGCACCTTTACTTGTGATTTGCCAATTTTCAGCCATCCTTGCCGCGTCGGCCTTCGCTGACATGGCGAAAGGGTTGTGGCAGACGGGTCGGTGATGCAAATCACACTTTAGAGGGATCAAGCACTACCCCCTGCTGGCTATAGTCCCTCTCAGAGTTTTTCACGGATGTTCCGCTTCGGGCCATGGGGGCTCGGCTGCCGAGCGGCATTGGAATCGTTGTATTCCGGCCGTTACACGCATCACACAAAGAACTCACTGCCATAACAATAATGCACATGGAGTAGCGTCGATGACCTCAGTAAACCAGTTCTGGCGCCGGGCAAGACTGCCCCTGGCCGTCAGTCTCGCCTCTACGCTCGCCGGGCCCGCATTCGGCGTCAGTTTCAATATCGGTGAAATCGAAGGGAGTTTTGACTCGTCGCTTTCTGTGGGGGCCAGTTGGTCGACAGCCAAGCCTAACCAGGATCTGATTGGTGCCAACAACGGCGGCAACGGTTTGTCCCAGACCTCCGATGACGGCCACTTGAATTTCAAGCGCGGCGAAACGTTCTCGAAGATCTTTAAAGGTATTCATGACCTGGAACTGAAATACGGCGATACCGGTGTGTTTGTGCGTGGCAAGTACTGGTATGACTTTGAACTCAAGGATGAAAGCCGCGAGTTCAAGGACATCAGCGACAGCAACCGCAAAGAGGGCGCCAAGTCCTCGGGCGGGCAGATTCTCGATGCGTTCATCTATCACAACTACTCGATTGCCGATCAGCCCGGTAGCGTGCGGTTCGGTAAACAAGTAGTGAGCTGGGGTGAGAGTACCTTCATCGGCGGCGGCATCAACTCCATCAACCCGATTGACGTGTCCGCATTCCGTCGGCCGGGTGCGGAAGTCAAGGAGGGCTTGATTCCGGTCAACATGTTCTATGTGTCGCAAACTTTGACCGATAACTTGTCGGCAGAGGCCTTTTATCAGTTGGAGTGGGACCAGACCGTTACGGATAACTGCGGAACGTTCTTTTCGCAGCCGGACGTAATCTCCGATGGTTGCGATAACAACCTGCGGGTGTTGAGCAAGCGCTCGCGCATTAACCCTGCTGCCTACCCAACCCTCAATGCTGCTGGTGTTGATGTGAATGAGGAAGGCGTGCTGGTACGCCGTGGCCCTGACCGCGATGCGCGCGATAGTGGCCAGTTTGGTGTGGCCATGCACTACAACTTTGAGCCGCTGGACACCGAGTTTGGCGCGTACTTCATGAACTATCACAGCCGTGCGCCGATTTTCAGTGCGCAAGGAGCCCCAGCGTCAGCGTACAACCGTCCTTTGGGTCCATTGGCGGCGTTACGCCCGGTGATTGTGGCGGGTAGCTCCAACTACTTCGTCGAATACCCGGAAGATATCCGTCTTTATGGTTTGAGTTTTTCCACTACGCTGCCTACCGGAACCGCATGGAGCGGCGAGTTGAGCTACCGGCCAAATGCGCCGGTTCAATTAAGTACTACCGACATACTCTATGCCGGCGTCACGCCTATTATCGGCTTTGGCAACGCGTCCGTACTCAAAGGCTCGCCGGGTCAAGACCTGCATGGTTACAACCGCAAGGAAGTCACGCAGTTCCAGACCACGTTCACGCACTTCTTTGATCAGGTGATGGGCGCCAGCCGCTTGACGACCGTTGGTGAAATCGGGGTGACGCACGTGGGGGGGCTGGAAAGCAAATCCGAGGCGCGTTATGGGCGCGACCCGGTGTTTGGTCCAGGTACATTGCCCGGTGGTTTCTGTAATACGCTCAATAACTCGACCGCTGTAGGCGCCGGCCTGGGCAACGCCAATGGGTTGAACACCAACTGCAACAACGATGGCTTCACCACTGCCACTTCCTGGGGTTACCGCGCCCGTGCTATCTGGGAATACCCGGACGTCTTTGCCGGCGTAAACCTCAAGCCAAACGTGGCGTGGTCCCATGACGTCAAGGGTTATTCCCCAGGTCCTGGCGCCAACTTTGAAGAAGGCCGTAAAGCCGTCAGCCTTGGCTTGGATGCTGAATATCAAAATACCTATACCGCCAGTCTGAACTACACCAACTTCTTCGGTGGGGATTTCAGTACGGTGAATGACCGCGACTTTGTCGCCCTGAGCTTCGGCGCGAACTTCTAAGCACACTGCATTTCAGGAAGAACCAGAACATGAAAATAACTAAAAGTCTGTTGCATGTGGGTGTGCTTGGGCTGTCGATCCTGGCAAGCAACGTCATGGCGGCAGTGTCGGCGGATGAAGCGTCCAAGCTGGGCACCAGCCTGACGCCGATGGGCGCGGAAATGGCCGGTAACGCGGCCGGCACCATTCCGAAATGGTCGCCACTGCCAACCAACGCCGGCGCCGTCGATGCCCGTGGTTTCCTGGCCAACCCTTACGCCAGCGAGCAACCGCAGTTCACCATCACCGCAGCCAACGTCGAGCAGTACAAGGACAAGCTGGCGCCGGGCCAATACGCGATGTTCAAGCGTTACCCGGAAACCTTCAAGATGCCGGTCTACCCGACCCATCGCGGCGCCACGGTGCCGGCTGATGTGTTCGCCGCCATCAAGAAGAACGCCACCACCACCAATCTGGTGTCCGGCGGCAACGGCCTGGAAAACTTCGAAACCGCCGTGCCGTTCCCGATTCCCAAAAGTGGCGTGGAAGTGATCTGGAACCACATCACCCGTTATCGCGGCGGCAGCGTGACGCGCCTGGTCACCCAGGCTACGCCGCAAACCAACGGCTCCTTCAGCCTGGTGTACTTCAAAGACCAGTTCGTGTTCCGCGACAAGATGAAAGACTTCGACCCGAAAAACCCGGGCAACGTGCTGTTCTACTTCAAGCAGCAAGTGACCGCGCCGGCCCGTCTGGCCGGTGGTGTGCTGCTGGTGCACGAAACCCTGGACCAGGTGAAGGAACCGCGTTCGGCGTGGGTCTACAACGCCGGCCAGCGCCGTGTGCGCCGGGCGCCGCAAGTGTCCTATGACGGCCCGGGTACCGCTGCCGACGGCCTGCGTACCTCCGACAACCTGGACATGTACAACGGTGCGCCGGATCGCTACGACTGGAAACTGGAAGGCAAGAAGGAAATCTACATCGCCTCCAACAGCTACAAGATCGACGATCCGAAGTTGAAATACGCCGACATCATCAAGGCCGGCCACATCAACCAGGACCTGACCCGCTACGAGCTGCGCCGCGTCTGGCATGTGGTGGCGACCTTGAAGGAAGGCCAGCGCCATATCTACGCCAAGCGTGACTTCTTCATCGACGAAGACACCTGGCAAGCAGCGGTGATCGACCACTACGACGGCCGTGGCCAACTGTGGCGCGTCGCCGAAGCCCATGCCGAGAACTACTACGACAAGCAAGTGCCGTGGTACGCCCTGGAAACCCTCTACGACCTGCAGTCCGGCCGCTACCTGGCTCTGGGCATGAAGAACGAAGAGAAGCAGGCCTATGACTTCGGCTTCACCGCCACCACCAGCGACTTCACCCCAGCGGCCCTGCGCCAGGACGGTGTTCGCTAAACCATAGCTGCAACCAAATGTGGGAGGGGGCTTGCCCCCGATAGCGGTCTGACAGTCAAAAGATGCATCGACTGATCCGCCGCCATCGGGATGTAGAACCGTAGACATCGTTTACATCTGAAACCGGGGACATCGTTTACACATTTGAGGCCTGGACGCGGGTCATAC